>JAACJX010000056.1 GCA_014237545.1 Ardenticatenia bacterium
CACCAAGGGCGTCGATGGCAAAGTTTATTTCGGTAACCTGGTAGACGAGGAACTCCACAAGGCGTTCGAGGCCCTGGGCGAGGGCGCCAAGGACAAGTACGAGGCCCGCAAGGTGCCCGGCACCGGCGGCTCGCTGACCGCCCTACCGATCATCGAGACCCTGCTCGGCGACGTGTCGGCCTATATTCCGACCAACGTCATCTCNATCACCGACGGCCAGCTCTTCCTGGAGACCGACCTGTTCAACGCCGGCCAGCGCCCGGCCATCANCGCCGGNCTNTCCGTGTCCCGCGTCGGNTCGGCCGCCCAGACCCGCGCCATGAGCAAGGCNNCCNGCACNNTGAAGGGCGACCTGTCCCAGTTCCGCGANNTGGCGGCCTTCGCCCAGTTCGGCTCCGACCTGGACCCGGCNACNCAGCGCCAGCTGGCCCGCGGCGAGCGGCTNATGGAGCTGCTGAAGCAGCCGCAGTACCAGCCNATNCGCCTCGACCACGAAGTGTTCATGATCTACGCCGGCACGCGCGGCTATCTGGACAATGTCGANGTGCGCGAAGTGCAGCGCTGGAAGGCCGAGATGGCCCGCTTCATGGATACGACCTACCCCGAAGTCGGCCGCAACATTCTGGAGACCGGCGGCTGGAACAACGACATCGAGGCCGCCGTTAAGCAGGGCATCATCGACTTCAATAACACGTGGACCAACTAGTGACGAATGACGAATGACGAGTGACGAATGAAGAGCGTTCTGAATTCGTAATTCGTAATTCGTAATTCGTAATTTGCCCTATGGCTACTGAACGCGAACTCAACAAACGCATCAAAAGCGTCAAGAACATATCTCAGGTGACGAGCGCCCTGGCGGCTGTGTCCGCGTCGAAGGCCAGCCGCGCCCAGCGCCAGGCCGAAGCCACCCGCCACTACGCGCGCAAGGCGTTCGAGATCATCCAGAACCTGGCCGCCCAGCCCGGCGCGTCGGCCACCACCCACCCGCTGATGACCGCCCGGCCCGAAGTGCGCACCATCGGCCTGATCCTGATGACCAGCGACCGCGGCCTGGCCGGGTCCTACAACGTCAACATGATCACCCTGGCCGATCGCTTCCTGGCCGCCGCCGGCAAGCCGGCCAAGATCATCACCGTCGGCCGCAAGGGGCGCGACGCGATGGTGCGGCGCGGCCGTAACGTCGTCGCCACCTTCGACCGCATTCCCGACCCGCCGTCGTTCCTCGANATCACGCCCATCGCCCGCGTCGCCATCGACAGCATGCTGAGCGAGGACGTCGATCAGGTATTCATCGGCTACAGCGAGTTCGTCAACCTCGTCACCCGCCAGCCGGTCATCCGCCAGCTTCTGCCACTGCGCCCGGCCAGCCCCGAGGAAATTCCCGGCGCCGAGTACGTCAGCGGCGTCGACGCGGTTAAGGCCTCGCAGCAGTCCTACACCTACGAGCCGAACGCTGAGGCCCTGCTCAATGACATCGTGCCGCGCTTCACGCGGCTGCAAGTCTACCAGTCGCTGCTCGAGGCCTTCGCCAGCGAGCACAGCGCCCGCATGGTGGCCATGAACAACGCCACCGACAACGCCGCTGAACTGGTCGACATCTTGACTCTGGAGCGCAACAAGGCGCGCCAGGCGAGCATTACCAGCGAGATTCTCGACATCGTCGGCGGCGCCGAGGCGCTGAAAAATATGTAGGGGCGGGTTTTAAACCCGCCCAATTAACACGAAATATTCGTAGGGACAGGTTTCAAACCTGCCNCTNCCAGAAGCGTATCATCTGGAGGCATTTGCATGGCAACAGGAAAAATTACCGCCATCCGTGGCGTCGTGGTGGACGTAGAGTTCCCCGAAGGGGATCTGCCGGAGATTTACGAAGCGCTCAACGTGGAAGCGCCGCAGGGCCAGCTGGTCCTCGAAGTGCAGCAACACCTGGGCGGTGGGGACGTGCGCACCGTCGCCATGGGCTCCACTGACGGCGTCCCCCGCGGCCGCGACGTGGTCGCCAGCGGCGCGCCGATCAAGGTGCCCGTCGGCCCCGTCACCCTCGGCCGCATCTTCGGCGTCACCGGTGAGGCCGTTGACGGCCGCCCGACCCCCAAGGCCGACACCTACTACCCCATCCACCGCCCCGCGCCCGATTTCCAGGACCAGAGCACCGTCGTCGAGACGTTTGAGACCGGCCTGAAAGTCGTCGACCTGCTCGCCCCCTTCATCAAGGGTGGCAAGACGGGCATCTACGGCGGCGCGGGCGTGGGCAAGACGGTCACCATCGCCGAACTCATCCGCACCGTGGCCCAGGAGCACGAAGGCGTGTCCGTCTTCGCCGGCGTGGGCGAGCGCACCCGCGAAGGCACCGACCTCTACTACGAAATGCAGGAGTACGGCGTCCAGGACTCCGTCGCCATGGTCTTCGGCCAGATGAACGAGACCCCCGGTGTGCGCCTGCGCGTGGCCCTGACTGGCCTGACGATGGCCGAATACTTCCGCGACGAAGGCCGCGACGTGCTGCTCTTCATCGACAACATCTTCCGCTACGTGCTGGCCGGCTCTGAGATGTCNGCTCTCCTCGGCCGCATGCCCAGCGCCGTCGGTTACCAGCCGACCCTGGCCGCCGAGATGGGCGCGCTCCAGGAGCGCATCACCAGCACCCGCAAGGGGTCGATCACGTCCATGCAGGCCATCTACGTGCCCGCCGACGACTACTCCGACCCCGCGCCGGTAGCCACCTTCGCCCACCTCGACGCCATCATCACCCTGGAGCGCAACGTATTTGCCCGCGGCATCTTCCCCGCCGTCGACCCGCTGGCCTCGTCCAGCCGCGCCCTCCAGCCCGACGTCGTCGGCGAGCTCCACTACCGCACCGCCCGCGAAGTGAAGCAGGTGCTTCAGACCTATAAGGACCTGCAGGACATCATCGCCATCCTCGGTATCGACGAACTGAGCGAGGACCAGAAGCTCCTCGTGGCCCGCGCCCGCAAGATCGAGCGCTTCCTGGGCCAGCCGATGTTCGTGGCCGAGAAGTTCCACGGTCTCAACGGCCAGTACGTGCCCACGGCCGACACCGTCCGCGGCTTCCGCGAGATCCTCGACGGCAAGCACGACGACCTGCCGGAGCAGGCCTTCTACATGGTCGGCGGCATCGACCAGGCGATCGAGAAGGCGGAACAACTGCGCGCGATGGCCTAGTCCCAAATACGAGATACGAAATACGAAATACGAATGGAGCGCTCTAAATTCGTATTTCGTATCTCGTATTTCGTTTCTAGAGGTTGATATATATGCCTATCCAAGTTGACATCATCACCCAGGAACGCATCGTNTTCAGCGGGCAGGTGGATTCCGTCAACCTGCCGGGCGCNGAGGGGCGCATGGGCGTGNTGCCCAACCACAGCCCGCTGCTGACAACGCTCGACTTCGGCGAGGTCTACATCCGCCGCGAAGGGGCCGAGGAATACTTCGCCATCGGCGGCGGCTTCGTCGAGATCCAGCCCGACCACGTCACTATCCTGGCCGACTCGGCCGAGCAGGCCGACGAGATCGACGTGGAGCGGGCCGAACGCGCCCGCCAGCAAGCCGAAGAGGTCATGCGCACCGGCGTGAAGGACGACCCGGATCGCATTGCCGCCGTCCGCGCCTCGCTGCTGAAGGCGCAAGTGCGCGCCGAAGTCGGCCGCCGTCGCCGTCGCGCCCAGGCCATGGGCGGCACTCCGCCCGACCAGGGCCGGAACTAAGAAGATGAAAACCGCAGATTACGCAGATGACGCAGATTAAAGAGCGAATCTTAAATCCGTGTCATCCGCGAAATCTGCGGATAAAAACTTCATTTTCCCTCCCCCCCCGCCTAGTAGATCCGCCATACCGGTCCTTCGTTNTCTCATATCTGTGTAATCTGTGAAATCTGTGGATTCTTCTAATCTTTACGGTACTATTAGCCCGTGTCATTATTCACACCACAAATCGCAATTGATCTGGGTACGGTNAACGTCCTCGTCCACCTTCAGGGGCGTGGCGTTGTCCTGCAAGAACCGTCGGTCGTCGCCATCCGCGAGGACGGCAACCGGACGATCATCGTTGAGGTCGGCCGTGCCGCCAAAGAGATGTACGGCCGCACGCCGGGCGAGATCGAAGTCATGCGCCCGCTGCGCGACGGCGTCATCGCCGACTACTTNGTCACCCAGGGCATGCTCGAATACTTCATCACCAAAGTNGCCGGTCGCTTCCCCATGCGCAAGCCGTCGGTGATGATCAGCGTCCCCTATGGNGTCACCAGCGTCGAGCGNCGCGCCGTGCGCGAGGCCGCCCTGGCCGCCGGCGCGCGCGAGGTCAANCTCATNCCCGAACCGCTGGCNGCGGCCATCGGCGCCGGTCTGCCTGTAGGCACTCCCACCGGCAACATGGTCGTCGACCTGGGCGGCGGCTCCACCGAGGCGGCCGTCGTGGCCATGAACGGCATCGTCGCCGCCGAATCGGTCCGCGTTGGCGGCGTCCACCTCGACGAAGCCATCATCAGCTACGTCCGCAAGAAATTCAACCTGGCTATCGGCGAGCCGACGGCCGAGGCGATCAAGATCAAGATCGGCGCGGCCGTGGAGCTGGACGAACGGCTGGAGATGCAGGTGCAGGGGCGCGACCAGGTGGCCGGCCTGCCCCGGACCATCACCATGACCTCCAGCGAGGTCACCGAGGCCATCACCGAGCAGCTCCAGGCCATCATCAACGTCACCCGCGCCGTATTGGCCAAGACCCCGCCCGAGCTATCGTCCGACATCATCGACCGCGGCATGGCCCTGACCGGCGGCGGCGCGCTGCTGCGCGAGCTGGACACGCTGCTGACCCGCGAGACGGGCGTTCCGGCCTACGTGGCCGACAACCCCATCGCCTGCACCGCCCTCGGCGCGGGCAAAGCCCTGGCCGAACTGCCGGTGCTGCAGCGCAGTATTCCGGATATGTAAGCACTCATAATCGCTCGTAAACTCTCGTAGTGTGCAACTTTAGTTGCGCTCTGAAGCGACTCCCGGCGCCCGGCGACTCCCGTCGCCCGGCGACTCCCGTCGTCCAACGTCGCTAAAGCGCCTGACTACAAGCCCGTACTCGCTCGTAGTGCGCAACTTTAGTTGCGCGAAGAGGCGGCGCTAAAGCGCCTGACTACGAGCGGCTTAGTAATTCCGCACGATCACCTCGGCCACCTTGCCCCGCCCGTTGGCCTTCGAATTGACTGCCCGCGCCACGTGCACCTGGTCAATCGCGAACCCGTCATATAGCTCGCGGATGAACGGCGTGTCGGAGTTCGACAGCATCGCCCGCACGCCACGCTCGCCCAGCGCGGCGAACACGTCGCGCAGCTGCCGCTGGTCGTCGGGGCCGAAGCCGCTGCGGTCATAGGCGGTGAAGTTTGCCGTGGCCGACAGTGGGTGGTAGGGCGGGTCGAAGTAGACGAAATCCCCGGGTCGCGCAGAGTCTAGTACCGTCGAGAAGTGCCGCCGGGTTATGCCAACCCCTTGCAGCGCGCGCGAGGCCGCCCGC
>JAACJX010000543.1 GCA_014237545.1 Ardenticatenia bacterium
CCGTCCGCCTGGGCGGTGAGCGGCTGCCGGCCGNCGTCGGCGGCACGAGCGCCATGCCCNCCTACGACGCGATCCTGACCGACGAAGAGATCGCCGCCGTTCTGGACTACATCAAGAGCACCTGGCCGGCCGAGCAGCGGCAGTACCAGTGGGATATTACGCGCCAGAGACAGCCTTAAGCCGATGAGCGCCGGTCGATTCATACTTTAGATACGTCTGGCCTTGTTCGATCAATTCCAACAAGATGAAATGGAGGAAGATGACAGATGAAACGAATTAGCCTGTTTGTCTTGCTTGTCCTGTCGCTTGGTCTAGGGGCTTGCNCCTCTGGCAGCACGACCGAGACCANACCCGAGCCGAAGGCAGTGACGCTCATCGCAACCGATATCGCCTATGACAGTGAACAGCTCGAGGCAGCCGTCGGGCAGCCGTTGCAACTTACGCTGGAGAACCAGGGCGTGCTGGAGCACGATTTTTCCATCGTCGAGATTCCCCTATCCGGTGAGGTGGTGACCCTTGAAGAAGCGGGGGAAATGGCTGGTCACGTCATGGGCCACGAGGAAGACGAGCCGGACGTCCATATCGCCGTGCCGACGGCCNACCGCGGCACGATCGAATTCACCCCGGCCGCGGCGGGCGAATACGTCTACTACTGCACGGTTTCCGGCCATCGCGAGGCCGGAATGGAAGGCGTGCTCGTGGTAAAATAACTGCGGGCATAGGTCCGCCATTCTCATTGACGAAGTACCCACAGATGGCGCCCCCTTTTAGGGGCACCCGTTGACCCGATTGCGTGATCTTCAGATGGATTATCTATAAGATTTAACACCTTCAGGTTTTCTGCCGGCGGGTGGGGCCATAAGGAGAATACACATTATGGACGAACACCGGCATCATACGACGCCCGTCGGCGAACCTGTGGCCGACCATTCAAGGCACGGGGAAGACCATTCGGTGGACCACCCGCCGGAGCCGCCACAACACGCCGCGGCTGAACATCACGCGCATTCGGGCCATGCGCCGTCCGGTCATGACGATCACTCCGGCCACGGAGCGATGGACCACAAGGCGTTAGTTGAGGAGGCGGCACATGGCGACCATGGGGTCGGCGAGATTGCTGTCTCTGCCCAGGCTGGCTCGCATGAAGGGCACGCCGCCCACACTGATCACACCGGCCACGAAGCCATGTTTCGCCGCCGCTTCTGGGTCTGCCTGATCCTGACGATTCCTGTCCTGCTCTACTCCGCCCACATCCAGATGCTGTTGGGCTTCGAGATGCCCGCCTTTCCCGGCAGCCAATGGATCGCGCCCGTCCTTGGCACCGTGATTTTCCTGTATGGCGGCTTGCCGTTCCTGGGCATGGCTGTGCCGGAGATTCGCAACCGCAAGCCGGGGATGATGACGCTCATCTCCCTGGCCATTACGGTTGCTTTCGTCTACAGCATCGCCACTGTNTTCTTGCCCATTGGCGAGGACTTNTTCTGGGAGCTAGCGACCTTGGTGACGATCATGCTGCTTGGCCACTGGTTGGAGATGCGCAGCGTGCGCCAGGCAACCGGGGCGCTTGACGAACTGGCCAAGTTGTTGCCGGATGTGGCCGAGCGCATCACCGCCGATGGCCGCGTCGAGCAAGTGGCTACTACTGAGTTGCGCCAGGGCGACCTGTTCTTGGTGCGGCCGGGCGCGAGCATCCCGGCCGATGGCGAGGTTGTGGAAGGTCGTACCGATGTGGATGAGGCGATGATCACCGGCGAATCGCGGCCGGTGGGGAAGGAAGCCGGGAGTCAGGTGATCGCCGGGACGATCAACAGCGGTGACGGCAGCTTGCGCGCCCGCGTGACCGCNATCGGCGAGTCAACGGCGCTGGCCGGCATCATGCGGCTCGTGCGCGAGGCACAACAGAGCAAGTCGACCACCCNGCTGTTGGCCGACAAGGCCGCCGGTTGGCTGTTCTACGTCGCCCTGGCCGTGGCNGCCCTGACGCTGGTGGCCTGGACGGTNGCTATTGGCTTTGGATCGGAGACAGTTGCCCGCGTCGTCACGGTGCTGGTCATTGCCTGCCCGCACGCGCTCGGTCTGGCCGTGCCGCTGGTCGTGGCCATCACCACAACGCTGGCTGCCCGCAACGGTATTCTGGTGCGCGACCGGCTGGCGTTAGAGGCCATTCGCGAGGCCGATATGGTCATCTTCGACAAAACGGGGACCCTCACACAGGGCTCCCATGGCGTAGTGGGGATGACGACCGCGACAGGCACAAACGAAGATGAAGCGCTGGCCCTGGGCGCGGCTGTGGAGGGCGACTCGGAGCACTTCATCGCCCGCGCCTTACGCGAGGCGGCGGCGAAGCGTGAGATAGAGTTACCCGCGGCAACGGCGTTTGAGGCGATCAAGGGACGCGGCGTGAAGGCCGAGGTGGATGGTCGCGCCGCCTATGTCGGGGGGCCGCGACTGCTGGAGATGCTGTCGCTGGCGCTCCCGGCCGAAATCGAGAAGTTTTCCGTCGAGTCTGGTCGAAAGGGACAGGCGGTAATTTACTTGATCCAGGACAAACAGGTTCAAGCGGCGTTTGCCCTGGCCGACGTGGTGCGGCCCGAAAGTCAGGAGGCTGTGCGCCAGTTGCACGAGATGGGCGTCGAGGTGGTGATGCTGACCGGCGACAGCCAGGCCGTGGCCGCGGCTGTGGCCGCNGACTTGGGGATCGATCAGTTCTTTGCCGAAGTCTTACCTGAAGCCAAGGACAAACAGGTGGCGCAACTCCAGGCGGGTGGCAAGCGGGTGGTGATGGTGGGCGATGGGGTGAACGACGCCCCGGCGCTGACGCGGGCCGATATCGGCGTGGCCATCGGCAGCGGCACGGACGTGGCCGTGGAATCGGCCGGTATCGTGCTGGTACAAAGTAACCCCCTGGATGTCGTCAAGCTCATCCGGCTGAGCCGGGCCAGCTATGGTAAGATGATCCAAAACCTGTGGTGGGCGGCCGGTTATAACATCGTCGCCCTGCCGCTGGCGGCCGGCGTGCTGGCTCCTGTGGGGTTTGTCCTGTCGCCGGCCGTCGGCGCGGTGCTGATGTCTCTGAGCACCATTATCGTGGCTGTCAACGCGCAATTGTTGCGCCGCGTGGACCTCGCCTGAACGACAGGAAGTTGGCTATAATCTCCCTCTTTTATATCTCCCGGATGCACCGGGCATGCTGACCTGACAAGGCGCAGGCCAACAAGGCGACGACTATCCACCGGAGGTGCGAGGTGAACGATAACCAGTACGAAACACTAGATCCCGCCGATTGGGAAGAGATGCGCGCCTTGGCCCATCGCATGGTCGATGACGCCATCGACTACTTGGCGACAGTCCGCGAGCGGCCGGTTTGGCAACCCGTGNCGGACGGGGTGGTNGCCCGCCTCCGGGAGCCGGCCCCGCGCGACCCCGCCGATCCCGCCGACGTCTACGACGAATTTCGCGAGATGATCCTGCCCTACCCGATGGGGAACATTCACCCGCGCTTTTGGGCCTGGTANATGGGCAGTGGCACCATACTGGGCGCGCTGGCCGACTTCATGGCGGCGATCATGAACCCCAACCTGGGTGGCGGCAACCANGTTGCCAACATGGTCGAGGAGCAGGTCATCCAATGGCTGAAGGCCATGTTCGACTTCCCGGACGACGCTAGTGGCTTGCTCGTCAGCGGCGGCTCCATGGCCAATCTCGTCGGGCTGGCTGTGGCCCGCAATGACCGGGCCGGCTTCAATGTCCGCGAGGAAGGGGTGCGGGCCGGCGAACGGCAGATGACCGTCTATGCCTCGGTCGAAGTTCACAGTTGCCACCAGAAGGCGGTTGAACTCCTGGGGCTGGGCAGCGCTTCGCTGCGCAAGATCCTGGTGAAGGATGACTACACCATCGACGTGGATGCGCTGGAAGCGACCATCGCCGCCGATCGCGCCGCCGGGTATCACCCAATCTGCGTCGTCGGNAATGCCGGCACGATTAACACCGGCGCCATCGACGACCTGAACGCGCTGGCCGATCTGTGCGCCCGCGAAGGGCTGTGGTTCCACGTGGATGGGGCCATCGGCGCGGTGGCCGTGCTGGCCGACAGCGTTCGCCCGCAACTGGCCGGCATCGAGCGGGCCGACTCCATCGCCCTGGACCTTCACAAATGGATGCACGTGCCATTCGAGGCCGGGTGCGTGCTGGTTCGGCATGACGAGGCGCACCGGGCGGCGTTTTCCCTGACGCCGGCCTATCTGGAGCACGGCGCNCGCGGGCTGGCCGGCGGGCGTTTGTGGTTCAATGAGTATGGCGTGCAACTCACCCGCCAGTTCCGGGCGCTGAANGTCTGGATGTCGATCAAAGAGCATGGTCTGGATCGCTACGGCCGCATGATGGCCCGCAACGTGGCGCAGGCCCATTACCTCGGGTCGCTAATCGAGGCCCATTCGCAAATGGAGCTNATGGCCCCCATCGGGCTGGACATCGTCTGCTTTCGCTATAACCCGGGCGGCCTGGACGACGAAGCGCTCAACGAGTTGAATCGCGCGGTGCTGATTGAGCTGCAAGAACGGGGCATTGCCGCGCCGTCGTACACGACGCTGGCCGGCCGTTACTGCCTGCGCGTGGCCATCGCCAATCACCGCAGCACGACAGCCGACTTTGACTTGCTGGTCGAATCGGTCGAGCAATTAGGAAAAGTGCTCTNTGCCGGCGGATAATCGACCAGACTCGTTCATCCGGCCGGTCGAAGCCGGCGACTGGGAAGAGTGGGTTCGAATGCGCTTGACGCTGTGGCCCGACTCGACGGCCGAGCACGAGGGGGGCGAGGTCAAGTGGTTTCTGGCCGGCTACCCCTCGCCCACGCTCATGGCCGCCTTCGTCTGCCAGCGGCCGGAAGGCGGGCTGTGCGGGCTGATCGAGGTGTCCATCAAGGAATCAGCGCCCGGCTGCCACACGGNCCGCATCGGCTACCTGGAGGCGTGGTACGTCGATCCGGAGTGGCGCGGCCGGGGCGTGGGGCGGGCGTTGGTCGCGCGCGCCGAGCAATGGGCGCGGGCGGCCGGCTGCAAAGAGATGGCCTCCGATACCAACCCCTTTTACACCAACAGCCCGGCGGCGCACGCGGCATTGGGATATGAGGAAGTGGAACGGTTTTTCCGCAAGGAGTTGGAGTAAGCGAAGTTTATAGATCGACAGGTCGCCGTCCCGCTTTCAAATCGGCCGCCTGCGCGGCTGTGAACGGCGGGTCAAAGAGCGTGGCGTCCTCGTGGAAGGCGCGGAACAGATCGGCGATGAAACGCATCCGCGCCGGCAGGTAGCTCCAATCGGCCGCCCCGCCAGATTGGTCGGGCGACCAGTCGACCAGGGCCCGCAGGTCGGAGTTGGCGATCTCCCGCAGCGTCTCGGGGATCTCGGCCCGCAACGGGGCGCCCAGGCGCAACACGCGCCCGCCGGATAGCTCCAGCGACATCAGGGTCTCAGTAATCACCAGCCGGCCGAGCCGTTGGGTTTCGTGGGCCAGCTGGTCGCGCGCCGCCAGGAGCGGGTCGGCCCGGCCCATCAGGCGCGCCGCCGCCAGCCGCATTTGCGACGCGGGATCGGGGAATAGCTCATCCAGCACGCGCCGTCGCAGGGCGCCGGGGTCATAGACGGGCGCGTCCATCGCCTCGCGGATCTCCGGCTGGAGGCGCGTCTGCTCGTGGAACCCAATCTCCAGGTTGGCCAGCAACATCAGTTCCGCGCGGGCTTTCGGGTTTGGCTCGTTCATCGAGGCCAGGTAATTCTTGAATGCGTAGCGCAACAGTCGCTGGCCGTTGGGCGGATCGCCGGGCCGCAGGCTGCTCAAGAATGCCAACAGGTCATCATCGGACGGTTGCCCTTCGCGGAAAAGAGCCAGGAACTGGGCAAAGGCCAGACCGATCTCGGCGAAGACCTTCAGATTGCCGCGGGCCACGGCTTCGGCCGTGCGGTCAAACGCGGCCGCCGGGCTGATGGCCTCGCGAATGGCCGCCGCCGCCCCGGCCAGGCTTTCGGTGGATTCTTCGTTGAGGATGGCCCCCTCCGCCCCCAGCGCCTCGATAGCTTCGGCCGCCTCTTGCGAGTCGCGCAACAGGCGCTGCAATGCCCGCCGCAAGTCCTCTTTGCGGATCGAGTGACCGGCCTGCCGCGAAGCCCACGTGGCGACCGCGCACCAGTTGGCCCCGCCGGGCAAGAGCCGCCCCATGCCACCGGCCAGCTCGTGGTAGATCTGGGTGATCTGCAAATTGCGGAGAATGGGGTCCGAGAGCGCGCCGACACGCTCAATTTCTTGCGGTGTGGGTGGCTCGATGGAGGTGGCGGTCATGGTGGCTATGGTCGAAACTGGTTAGGCGTTACGTTTGTTTGATGTTCCCGCATCATCCTTGACCGGACAAGTATACTAGAGTTGAGAGGAGCGCCATGGNTTAATATGCCTGTGTGAAAAACGTTTCATGATTCCGGCGCTGAACTATTGAGCATGAGAGTCTACGCCATTCGCCACGCCGAAAAGGAAAGCGGGGATTACTTTGACCCCCGCCTGCGCCACCAGAACGGGCCGATCACGGTCCGGGGAAAAGAACGGGCCCGGAAACTCTGCGCCTATTTCGCCGGCCGGNCGGCGGCCNCCATATACGTCAGCAGTTACTTGCGCGCCCAGCAGACGGCCGCGCCCCTGGCCGAGATGCTGGGTTTAGAGCCGGTCGTTGACGAGCGTCTCAACGAGATCGACAACGGCCTGCTCGATGGGATGAGCGATGAGCAGGTCATGTCTCGCTATCCGGAGGTATGGCAGGCGTATCAGGCCAAGTCGGCCGACTTCCGCTTTCCCGGCGGCGAGACCGGCGCGGAGGCGCGCGATCGGGTGGCGTNCCTGCTCGAAGAACTACACCAGGCCGGCAACGGAGAGGCCATCCTCATCTGCCACGAGGGGTTGATCCGCATCCTCACGTGTTACGTNCTGGGCCTGCCGGTCTACGATCGCTGGAACTTCCACGTAGATTACTGTGGCATCACCGAGTTCGTCACCGGCGGCGGGAACAGGGAGTGGAAGCTCATCCGGTTCAATCAGGTCGTTCTGTGATTCCTACCTTTTGTTAGAGGCAGCGCTCCGCTTCAAGGCGTATGCTAGANGGCAAGGTTATCTGGAGCGAGTGATATGGTTCAAGAAAACGCATTGCGCGAAGGGATCGTGACTGAAGATATGCTCTCCCCGCTGCCGGAGCCGGTGCAGCGCTACATGCGGTGGACGGGGGTCGTGGGGCGGCCGTGGATTCGCACGGCCTACGTTCGGCAGGCGGGCAAATTTCGTCTGGCGGCCGACAAGCCGTGGATGCCCATGAAAGCGGAACAACTCTACACCACCCAGCCGCTGGCGATGAAGTGGCGGGCGCGNTTCAAGATGTTTGGGTTGCCGCTGTTCGCCGCCAATGACAGCTATCGGGACGGCGAGGGCCACATGTTCGGCAAAGCCGCCGGGCTGTTCTCNATCTTCGACGCTCGGGGCGAGAAGATCGATCTGGGCACGCTGACGCGTATTTTGAGCGAGATGATCTGGTTCCCAATCGCCTATCTGGGGGAAAACGTCACCTGGACGGCAGTTGATGACCACTCGGCCGATGTGGCTCTGACCGATCACGACCACACCGCCAGCGGCCGCATGTTCTTCGACGAACAAGGCCGCTTCGTCACCTTTGAGGCGATGCGCTACAAGGAGGACAACGGGCAATACACGTGGTTGCCGTGGCATACGCCGGCGTCCGAATGGGGAATGCGCGGCGGGTTGAATATCCCCACGCGTGGCGAAGTGTACTGGCTCATGCCGGAGGGCAAATTGACCTACGGCGACTTCAATATTGTCGAGGCGGCTTACAACCGGCCGGGCGACGCTATCTAACCGTCGGCCAGGCTTTTCAGACCGGCCATATCGTTGACCATCACCCACTGCCGGCCACTCGTGATCAGCCCGTCCTTCTGGAGTTGGGCCATGATCCGGCTCATGGTCTCCGGCGTGGCGGCCGTCATTTGGGCCAAATCCTCCCGCGACAGGCGAGTCTGGATAAGCACTCCCTCACTCTGCTCGTCACCCAGCTTTTCGGCCAGTTGCAAAAGAACGGCGGCAGCGCGCTGCTCGGCCGAGAATGCGCTGAGTTGCCGCACTGTTTCTCGCGCTTCCTGCAGTCGCGCGGTGGTCAGATCGAGGACGGCCAAGGCGATCGGCGGGTAGGCGGCCATCAAGTTGCGAAAATCCGCGGCGGTGATGGCCATGATGCAGGCCGGCGAATGCGCCTGCGCGGTCTCGGCATAGCGCTCGTCGCCGCCCGGCGTCAGACTGCCGAAAAAATCACCCGGTTTCAACAGATCAATCAGCACGTCTTTGCCCGCGCCACTGTGTTGCATCAATCGCACCTGCCCCGAGGCGATGACGTAGAGATGGCCGGCCGGGTCGCCGCTGAAATAGATCGTGTCCCCCTCGGCATAATCAAACGTGTGGAAGTAGTCGTTCGCTTGGTCAATTTCGGCCGCTGATAGAGAAGCCAGAAAGGGCAGGCCGCTCAGCAACTCCAGACGCAACTCTGTGGAACACATGAAGACTGGGACGGTCTCAACTTTTACTGGTGATTTTCTTCGGTTACCCATTGCCTGGTTCAATAGCCGGAAGTGTATCTCTCGCCTGAAATGAATATCCACCATTTGGCTCCGTATGGCAAAGATCCCATCGAAGTTCTAACACCCCNGCGGTTAACTGATGGAGATCATGTAAATGACGGCGCGAAGCNTCTATAGTGAAGACAGTTGNTGGAAAANATGATTCTGTAAGGAGAAAACCATGAAAACATTATTGCGTAGCCGCGAACTGACATGCCCGTCGTGCATCGCCAAGATTGAGAAAGCATTGAACGGTATCGAAGGGGTTGAGAAGGCCAAGGTCCATTTTAACACCGGTCGTATCGAGGTAGAACACGATGGCGTGGCTGATGAGAAGCTGGTCGATGCCATCCGCAACGCCGGATACAACGCTCAGGTTGCGGCATTCTAGCGCCCAAATCGAAAGCAGNCGCAAACCTCAATAGAGGAAGAATCCACGGATTTCACAGATTACGCAGATTTCCAGGTGTTGCCTGGTCTCAAATCGCGTCATCTTTTTTGCTTATTTGCAAGGAGCCATGATGAGCAAGGGAATGAACATTTGGAATGATCCCCGCCGGCGGCGCGAACTATTGACGTTGATCAGCGGCGTGCTCATCGGCGCGGCATTCTTCGCCGGTTGGGTCTTGTCCCTGGACGGCTGGTCCGACGGCCTGATGATCGCCGCGGCCGTCGTGGCCGGGTCAGACATCGCCGTGCGTGCCTGGCACAGCCTGGGCGCGCGGCACATCGGCATCGAGCTGTTGGTGACAATCGCCGCCGCCGGCGCCCTGGTGATCGGTAATTACTGGGAGGCCGCGGCCGTCACATTCCTCTTCCTATTCGGCGCGTATCTCGAAGCGCGCACGCTGCGCCATACCCGCAAGGTTCTGGAGAACCTGTTGGATCTGGCCCCGACGACGGCCATTGTCGTGCGTGAGGGGCAGCAAGTGGAAGTCATGCCCCACGAGGTCGCGCTGGAAGAGGTGGTGCTGATCAAGCCGGGGGCGAAACTGCCGGTCGACGGCTATGTCGTCGACGGCCTGTCGGCCGTGGATGAGAGCATGATCACCGGCGAACCCATAGCGGTTGAGAAATCATCCGGCGATGCGGTCTACGCCGGCACGGTCAATCAGGCGGGGCTCATTAAGGTGCGCGCCACCGGCGTGGGGATGGATACGACACTGGCCCGGATCATCCGGCGNGTCGAAGAGGCCCAAGAGGAGAAAGCACCCACCCAACGCTTCATCGAGCGGTTTGCTCGCTGGTACACACCGGCCATCATCGGCCTGTCGCTGGTGGCTTTCGCGCTGACCCGAGACTTGGAACTGGCCCTGACCCTGCTGATTATTGGCTGCCCCGGCGCGCTGGTCATCTCGACGCCCGTTTCCGTCGTGGCCGGTATCGGTCGCTCGGCCAAGCGTGGCATCCTCATCAAGGGGGGTGAATACCTCGAGAACGCTGGGAAGATCACGCTCCTTGCTCTGGATAAGACGGGNACATTGACCGAAGGNCGGCCGCGAGTGACCGACATCATCANCNTGGAGCCGGTTGNGGCGGGTGGCGTGGCTCACGCGATTCCGGGACTGGCCGGTCGCTTCGACGGCAACGGCGCCGTCACGACGGCGGGTGGCAATGACCCGCTCTACTGGGCGGCCGTGGCCGAGGCNGGTTCCGAGCATCCGCTGGCCCGCTCGATCATGGACGCGGCCGTGGCGGCGTACGACTCCCTCCCCGAGGCCGACTCGTTCAGCACACTCACCGGTCGCGGCGTCATCGCTACCTACGAGGGCCGCGAGATTGGCGTCGGCTCGCCGGAGCTGATGGCGGAGATGGGGGTTGGCGTCCCGTCCGAAGCGCTCGCGCACCTGCGCGAACTGCAATCGACGGGCAAGACGGCCGTGATCGTGGCGCGAGATGGCGTCGCGCTGGGCGTTCTCGGCATCGCCGACGTATTGCGCCGGACCGCGCCGCTCATGATTCAAAAGGTGCGCGAAAATGGCGTGGAAGTGGTCATGCTAACCGGCGATAACCGTCGCACGGCCGAGGCCATTGCCGTCGAGGCGGGCATCAGCAACGTGCGGGCCGGGCTCCTGCCGGAGGAAAAGCAGGACGTGATTCGTCGCCTCCAAAGGGAAGGTCACGTGGTGGCCATGCTGGGCGACGGCATCAACGACGCGCCGGCGCTGGCCGCGGCCGACATCGGNATGGCGATGGGCGCCGCCGGGACTGATATCGCTATCGAGACGGCCGACATTGCCCTGATGGCCGACGACCTGATGAAGGTGCCTGAGGCTATTCATCTATCGAAGGCCACATTGC
>JAACJX010000052.1 GCA_014237545.1 Ardenticatenia bacterium
CGACCTCGGCGAAACTGGTCATGCTGGGGATAGTCGCGCCGTCGGCGAAGGCATAGCCGGCCGGGGTCTGCATCCACGAGTTGGCCATGACGATCCACAGCGCGCTGAAGTGCGCCCCGAAGGCCACGGCAAATGTGGCCAGCAGCCACATCCGTGGCCCGAGACGATTGCCGCCGAAGAGCATTAGACCCAGGAAACCGCCCTCCAGAAAGAAGGCGAAGATGCCCTCGGCCGCCAGCAGGCTGCCGAAGATGTTGCCGACGAAGCGCGAATAGTCTGCCCAGTTCGTGCCGAACTCGAACTCCTGGACCACACCGGTGGCGATGCCCAGGGCGAACACCAGCCCGTAGACCTTGACCCAGAAGAACGACAGCCGCCGCCACATGGGGTCCTTCGTGCGGATATAAATCAGGCCGATGATGACCAGCATAAGCCCAAGACCGATGGAGATGGGTGGATAAAGAAAATGGAAGCTGGCCGTCAACGTGAACAAAATCCGTGACAGCATTTCAGAGTTCATAGAGAGTTGCTCCCGATGATAATGACATGGCGGCGAAGGATTGGTGAAATCGGCCCGGCCGCCGTTGACTCCCGACTCGATCGCGGCCGATCGAGTTGAGATGAGAATAGCATAAATCTCTTATTGTGACAAAAATCACAATAGGGATTATCAGTGTATGTATGGCGCGGGATGGGATTGGGACAGGGAAATGGGCGGGATCAATCCCGCCGATAACCTACGGAAGAGCCAGCCGCGTCCAGACCGGGAAGTGGTCGCTGGCAGTGATATCGTCCCTCACGCCGGCGTCGATCTTTGTGAAGCCGCGGCTGAAGATATGGTCAGTGGCCGACGGCCGCACGCCGAACCGCGTGAAGGTCGGCCCCAAGTCGGCCGAATTATGCGCCAAGCCAGCGGCGGCAAATTGCTCGGCCAGCGCGTTGACGCCNCGCTCGGTGATGGTGTTGAAGTCGCCGCCGACGATAACATGGCCCGCGTCGGCAGGGATGTCGTCGAGGATGGCCGCAAATTGGGCCGCGCGATAGGCCGGCGGAGCGGTGGCCACCTCGACGTGGGTCGAATAGACCAGCATATCCTTGTTGTCCACAGTGACAATGGCTCGCGTCGCCGTGCGTTGCTGGCCGGTCAGGGGATGGAGGCCGGGTAGGATCAGCTTGCCCGGCTGGGTGATGGGCCAGCGCGAGAGGATGGCATTGCCGAAGTTGTCGCCGTCCTCGGCCACCGACGCGGGATAGTAGACATAGTTGTAGCCTAGCTCGTGGGCAATTGTGGCCACGCCGACCTCGTCCATTTCTTGCAGCAAGATGACGTCGGCCATGGGCAGGGGATCGGCCTCACGCAGGGCGCGGATGGTGGCCGTGATGGCCTCGCCGTNGCGCAGGTTATAACTGACTATCAGTAGATCCGCGTCACCGGGTGGGTTATCGGGCGCGAAGTTGCCGGCGTATTTCGGGCCATCCGGTTGGGTGAAATTCTCCATCTGCGGCAGGATCTCCTCCAGAAGCGACTCGTCCTCCGCGCCGGCGTCCATGCTCATGACCGTGTCCGGCCCCAGGGCCCACACGGCGGCCGTGGCCCCGCCCGTCAGCGCGAGGAACACCAACGCCAAAATCCCCCAACCAANGGGNAACGACAGTGCGGNAAGNATCGCTCGTCTNNTCATAGGCTCCAAAGAACGGCCGGCTCANGTTCGCGCCGGGCACNCGTATGCCCCAAACTTTATCACAGCCACGACTGAAATGTCGCTGGCGACGCGATTTCAAGAACGATCTTTAATCCGGCNATCAGCCGCCGGCCGTCAGGCATCATGCGNGGCGATATCCTTGCGAAAAAACAGGTNNTTTTCNGTCTGGCGAATGACGCGAAAGCCCAATTTCTCATAAAAAGCCCGCGTGCGNGTGTTCCACGGTGGGGTCTCNAGTTGCCAGCTTCGCGCTTCGGGGTATTGCGCCATCAGCGCCGCCATT
Organism: Ardenticatenia bacterium; assembly: GCA_014237545.1. Taxonomy (GTDB): domain Bacteria; phylum Chloroflexota; class Anaerolineae; order Promineifilales; family Promineifilaceae; genus Promineifilum. Next base: position 1,987 of record JAACJX010000052.1, read on the forward strand.
GCCCTTTCACCCAGGCCCTGCCGGTGATAGACCGGGTCGATGAATATACGGGCCAGATAGTTACGTCCACTGGGGTAGGCAAAGACGATGACCCCGCCGATCAGCGCCTCGCCGAGCATGCTCTTCCAGTAGGCTGACGCTTGGCGCATCATGGCCGCCTGCCACCCGGCCGAATCATAGCCGGGCGGGCCACCCAGGTCGGGCGCGCCGCACGAGACGTCGGTCTCGAACGCGCGGCGCGAGATTTCAGCCAGGGAGTCGGCGTCCTCCGGCCGAGCCAGGGAGAGATGTAGCGAGTTCACGACTTGTTCTCCTCCTGTCGGGTTGGCCGCCGCCAGCGAAACGACAGCCAGCCGCGACGCTGGAACCACCAGGCCACGCCCAGCGTCAGGGCGACCGACAGGCGCATAAGGACGAGGAACATCCCCGCGACGGATTCCCCAGGCAGCCCGACATTCATGCCGTAAATCGATGCGACAATCATCGGCATGGTCAGGACAATTGTCACCGCCGCCAAAAATTTCATCACCACGTTCAGGTTATTCGAGATGATCGATGCAAAGGCGTCGGTGGTGGCCTCCAACATCTCGAGCATTGTCTGGGCCATGTAGTAGCCTTGCTGGTATTCAATGCGCACGTCCTCGAATAGTTCCGCGTCGGAATCGTCCCAGGCAAAATGGGGCTTATCCTGCAAGTGCTCCACCATCCGGTCGTTCCATTCCAGGGCGGTCTTGATGTACACCAGGCTCTTCTCATAGCTCAACAGCTCCAGCATCTCGCTGTTTTCGATCGAGTCTTTCAGACGGTGCTCCACGTCCTCGAGTCGCAGGTTGATTTCCTCGAGGTAGAGCAAATACCATTCGGCCACGACGCCCAGCACGGCCAGGATCATGCGGCCGGCGCGGTGGGTGGGCAGTTCTTCGTCGCGATAGCTGTAATTCAACTCGCGCACGAAATCGATCGGCTTGCGGCAGACGGTAATAAAGTAGTCGGGCGAGGCGATCATCGCCAGTGGTACGGTGCGAAACGGGATGCGCTCCTCGCGGCCGAAGTCGTAGGGCGCGCGAACGATAACCATGTGGGCGTCGCGGTGGGAGTCGGTGCGGGCCACTTCGCGCTGGTCGAGAGCCGAGGTCAGGAACGACCGGGGAACATTGATCTCCTCGGCCAATCTCTCGATCTCGTCTTCATCGGGCTCGTCCACATGAATCCACGTACCCGCCTCCGGCCGGTCGGTCATCTGGATCCAGCCACCTTCATCACGGTAGAAACTGATCATGCGACACCTCTGCGCCTCTCAACTGAATGAACACAACCGAGGGGCAGACATGACGACGGCGATAGCCCCGGCGCGACTCCATTTTATTCTACAGCGCCCGGATGCAAAAGCCTCAATGCCTTTTTTGCTCCCATCGCTGGCCCGCCCCGCCGTCGGTGGGCTATACTTCCGCCGATGGAAATTTCTGGCTCTCCCACATTGGCAACTGATCATCAAGCCGTCCTGGACCTCATCTTCTCCCAAATGCCCGAACGGCAGAATCGCGCCTCGTCGTCGTGGTGGTTCTTCCTGCTGTTCCCCGAGGGGCCGGACGGCTACGGCCCGCGGCAGCTCATGTACACCATCGCCGCCCGGGCCGGTAAGGAGATGCGCATCACCGACGTGCCGCTGCGCGGCTTTCACCTGAAACGACCCATCGCCAACGGCGTGGACCGCTTCGATGCCACGGCCGTCGGCTGGTACTGTGACGGGCAAACAGTCCATGACGAGTACATCCGTCACGCCGGGCCGGCCGTGCTTGATTTCGACGGTGGCTCGCTGACTTGCCCGTCATATGGCCCGGACGACCACCGGATGACCTTCCGCACGCCGCGCAACGGCCGCCCGTCGCTGGAAGCGGAGATCGTTGGCCCCGGCGGCGCAGCCGAGTTTGAGACCTGGGGCGAACTGGACGCGCAGATCAGCTCGCCCGTCGTGTCGATGGACATCACCACCCCCTTCGGCGGCACCCACTACATCGGCTGGCGGCGGCTCAACTTTCGCGGCCGGTTTGACCTGCCCACCGGCCCGGAGACGCTGCAGGGCATCGGCTTTTTCCAGCGCGTCTGCCTGAACGTACCCACCTTCCCGTGGAAGTGGATCTGGGCCACGTTCCCCGACCAGACNGTNTTCACCGCCTACGTGCCTTATCTGGGGCTNAACCTGCTGCGCAAGGGGTATAANTTCTTCAGCANNAACCGGCTGGAACAGGCGACGATCTCCGTCGCCCAGTCCGCGGCCTGGATTCCCCCCGGCGGGGTCGAGCCGGTGAAGTTCAACCGCATGGCCGCCACGCCGGTGNNCGGCCGCGGCCCTCACCCGCAATTCGAGATCGCCGCCCGCAACGAGCAGGGTGACCACATTGCCTTCACCGCCGCCCCCTATGGCCTCTCGCGGTTCTACATCGACCGACCGATTCTGGGCGGGCTGGTGGAGTCCCATTGGAATTACAACGAGTATATGTTCCGTATGNACGACCTTCGCGGCTCCGTCAGCGGCCGGCCGATNAGCCGCGCGCGCAACGGCCAGGCGTATGGCAGCCTNGAATATACGTATGGGTTGGGGCTGTAGGGGGACGNCGGAAAAAGAGGCAGACNCAAGGACGCGAAGAAGCCAAGTCGCTATAGCATCGACTGACCACTCACCACTGACCACCGATCCATGACCAATCCACAGCCACGCAAACCCGAATGGGCCCCGACGGAGGACGACGGTGGATTCGCCTCGCGCGTGATTCCTGGCGTNGCCGGCGGCCACGATGGGATGAGCCCGAACGGGCCAGCGGAGCCAAAGAACAACGATGACGAAGCCGCTCCGGCCCGCCGGCCGCTGTCGGCCGAGGAATACGCCGCGGGCGTGATGGCCGGCGACCGGGCGATCCTCGCCCGCGCCATCACTCTGATCGAGAGCAATGCGCCGGCGCACTTCGAGCTGGCGCAGGACGTGCTTGCCCGGCTCTTGCCCCACAGCGGCCGGGCCGTTCGCCTCGGCATCACCGGCGTGCCCGGCGCGGGCAAAAGCACGCTCATCGAAGCCCTCGGCGTGCGCCTCATCGAGCGCGGCCACAAGGTCGCCGTATTGGCCATCGACCCTACCAGCAGCCTGACCCGCGGCAGCATCCTGGGCGATAAAACGCGAATGGAGCAGTTGAGCCGCGAGCCAGCGGCCTTCATCCGGCCNTCGCCGGCCGGCGGCATGCTGGGCGGNGTGGCCCGCAAAACCCGNGAGACGATGCTNGTCTGCGAGGCGGCCGGGTTCGACGTGGTCATCGTCGANACNGTGGGCGCGGGGCAAAACGAGATCACCGTCCGTTCGATGGTCGATTTCTTCCTGTTAGTCNTTATCCCCGGCGGCGGCGACGAGTTGCAGGGGATCAAGAAAGGTGTGGTGGAGCTGGCCGACGCCATCGCTATCAACAAGGCTGACGGCGAAAACAGGATACGCGCCGAAGCCGCCCGCGCCGAATACAACCGCGCCTTGCACTACCTGACGCCGCCGACCGAGGGCTGGCATCCGCGCGCGTATACGTGCTCCGCCCTGACAGGCGAGGGGATCGACGCCTTGTGGGACGTGGTCGGCCGCTTCCACGAGCGCGCCGCGGCCACCGGNGCGCTACAAGCCCGCCGGCGGCAACAAGCTAAAGAATGGCTACACGCAATCATTGACGAACAGCTGCGCGCCTTCTTCTACGATCGGGAAGCCGTGCGCGAGGCGCTGCCCAACGTCGAGGCGGCTGTGATGAACGGCACGCTACCGCCCACGGCCGCGGCCCGGCAGTTGCTGGCCCTGCTCGACGCGAAGTAAAACCCGCCTACCACGACTCTTCAACCCCGGAAATTTCGAGTCATGCGCCCCCTTCGCCGCATTTCTCCCCTCTGGACGATCTCCCTCGTCTTGCTCGCCATTTACCTGTGGACGTGGACGGAGAGCCTCGCCCTGTCGCTGGGCGTTGCCGACGGGCGCTGCACGGCCGAGCTATACGGCCGGACGACGACCATCGACTGCCCGGGTCTTGCTGGCGGCTCGCTGGCGGCGTTGTCGGGCAAGTCGAATCCGCCTCTGGGCATGAGCCGCGGCCCGCTGGAGCGGCTAGCCCCTGGTTCGGCCTGGGCGGCGCTGGAGCTGCGCGGCCGCGACGGACAGACGCTGTCGCTCGGCGGTCCCCTGCCGGACCATTTCGTAGTCGAAGGCATCCTGCGTCGTCCCAACGAACCAAGCGGCCTGGTGCTTCTCAAGCCTGGCTCAGACGATGGCTGGGCCGTCATTCCCGACGGCGAGACCCGCCGCGGCGTGTGGTGGTCGTGGCGAGACGGTGATCCGTCCGCCCCTATTCAGGGCGTCCCGATTGATAAGCCGCTCGTGGCCCAGACGCAAACTTTCCTGGGCCGGCTACTCGGCGGCTGGCAAGGGGCAGTGCTCGTGTTCGTTGGGTCTTGGCTGGGGGCACGGGCGCTTGCGTTCGTGGCTATACGAATTACTCCGCATACCCGACGAGGCATGCCGCAAACGTTCATCGCAGTCGTGCCCACACTATTCGCCTTCGCCGTCGCGCTGCACGTGTCGGTAGACGTTCTGGAGCGCATCCCCCACGTGCAGGACTCCGTCACTTACCTTTTCCAGGCCCAGACGTTGGCCCGCGGCGAGTTGGCAGCCCCCGCGCCGCCACTGGCGGAGGCGGAGCAGACCCGGCATTTCGATCAGGAATTTTTGCTTGTGCGCGACGGCCGCTGGTTCGGCAAGTACCCGCCAGGCTATCCGTCGCTGCTGGCGGTCGGCGTGCTGGCCGGCGGACACTGGCTAGTCAACCCGCTGCTGGCGGCGATGACGGTGTCGCTGGTTTATGCACTGGCGCGCGTGCTGTATGAAGAGGCCGCCCACCGCCACTTGCTACGGGCCATCAGCGCCCTGCTCCTTGCCACCTCTCCCTTTTTTCTGGTGATGTCCGGCAGCCTGATGGCCCATGCGGCCGAGCTGTTCTGGACGGCGTTGTTCATGGTCGCCTGGGCGCGATCATTGCGCGCGGGAAGATTGCGCTGGGCAATTCCAGCCGGGCTGGCGATCGGCATGCTGTTCCTGACGCGCCAGTTTACCGCGCTGACGGTCGGCCTGTCTTTTGGCGTGGGGTGGATGATGTTGCGGTGGTGGGCGGGGCGACGGGACCAGGGCGCGGCCAACGCCTTATTGCGCCTTCGCGCCCCGGCGCTGGCCATGCTCGCGGCGGCCGCCCCGTTTGTGCTCCTCCTGCTCGCCTACCAGGCCGCCCTCACCGGCGACCCCTTCACCGACCCGCGGCTGCTCTATTGGCCCTACGACCGCGTCGGCTTCGGCCCCGGCACTGGCGAGTCGCAAAACGTGTTCGCCTTCACGCCAACCAACGTCGGCCCGGCGCAGGTCT
>JAACJX010000349.1 GCA_014237545.1 Ardenticatenia bacterium
TACTGGATACTGTTCACTCCCCCCTGCTCCTTTTCCCCCCTGCTTCCCTGCCCAAAGCGAAGCGTCCCGCCACACCTCCCCCGCCGCGCCTGACCGCACGCACTCCTCCAGGCTGCCGTAGACCACCTGCAGGCCGATGTTACCGGGCGAGTAGTGGGCGAATTTGCCGGAATTGGTCATCAGCACGCCGCCGCGCGACCGCACGATGGGCGTGACGACGACGCAGGTATCGACAATCACCTGCACGCCGGCCGCCCGCAGCCGCTCTAGCCAGCCGCGCTGCTGCAGGGCGACCAGTGCCAGCCGGTGGGTGCAGACGATAAATTCCACGTCCGGCCGCGGAGGGTGTTTCTCAACCAGCGGCAGAAGCCGGGCGAACTCATCGAGCGAGAAGTGGGGGCTGCCCAAGGCGACGACGTTGATCGGCCCGTCAGGCACAGTAGAAAGCACCCCAAGTTCGGCGCGAAGGTCATCGAGCGTAACGTCGACAACGGCTTCCGGTTCCCGTCCCTGGAAGCCGGCCGCGCGCGTCGGCGCTTCGGGTGTCACGCCGACAGCGTGGAACAGGGCCACGCCGCCCGACGAGGCCGCGGCCGCGCCTAACGCCTTGAGCTGGTCTTCGGTGGTGTCCGGCATTANTCCTTCGNTGNCCGGGATCTTCGTCCCCGTTCTCGCCCCCAGCCAGTAGCCGAGCACCGGAAAGAGGACGTCTTCCCGCAGCAGGCGTTCAGGGATGCCCTTCAACCGGAAGAGCAGCTGACCACGGCGGTTCTCCGGCCGGTGGAGTCCCACGTCCGGGGCGCGGCCGGTGATGGCGCAGCAGATGTCGATGAAGTCGCCGTAACGGTTGGTGCGCGCGCCGAGAACGGAATTGGCGAAGACGATGGCGTTGCTCTCGGCCCAGGCGACTTGCGCCCCCAGCGGCGGCCGGTGCATGGCCTGATACGGGGCGCAAGTGAACGTCGGCCGGCAGCCCATCGCCTCGTAGGCCTGCATCATGCGCGTCGCCCAGCGNCCGACCTGCTCCGTGCCCTGAAAAGCCTCGGGGTGGATCAGGTCCATGGCCCCCACGTTAAGCGTGGTCGGCACGACAACCTGCGCCCCGCCCGCGGCCAACCGCTCGGCGAACTCCAGGCCGGAGTAGCCGTGGTAGAGACAGCCGTCGATGTGGGCTGACTCGATATCCAGCAGGCGCTCCGCGCCGTAGACGCTGGCCATCGTCACCAGAATCCGCATGGCCATCTGTGNCGCCAGCCCCATTTCGCCGGACAGCATCGCCCGATCGTGTTCAGTTAAATCCACCATTCGATTTTCCTTTGCCCGCTCAGAAGGATCAATGGCGCCGACCCAATCCACGCCGCAGCCGCGCGCGCAACGATTGCTCGGCCGGCAGGAGGGCGCCGGTCAGAGAACCGGCTACCGACAGNTGGTCGGCTGTGACTGCGGTCCTCCGCAGGTCCACGTNAGAAAAATCCGCCATGTGAAGGTTAGCTTCCGTCAGGTCAGCCTCCCAAAATNTCGCCCCGGCGCAGTGGGCGTGACTAAGGTCGGCGCCAATAAGTTGAGCGGATTGCAGAATTGCTTTTTCCAGGTTCGTGTCCCACAGCAGCGCCTCGCACATATTCGCGGCGCTTAAGACGGCGCGGCGGAAATCGGCGCCACTGAGGCGCGCCCCACGCAGATCGGCCTCGGTCAGATTGGCTAGACGCAGATCGGCCAAGCGCAAGTCCGCCCACAGCAACATCGTCCCGCCGAGATCCGCGCTGTTCAGGATGGCGCGCTCCATATGCGCCTCGCGCAAGTCGGCATGGGCGAGATTGGCCTCTACGAGCCAGGCGCGGGTCAGATCGACGCCCGGCATCACCGCCCGGCTCAGGTTCGCGCCACTCAGATCCGCGCCGGANAGATTCGCGCCGCTCAACCTGGCCGCATGGAAATCCAGCCCGTTGAGCGTCGCACCGGCTATATCCAGGCGCGAAAGATCCCGGCTACTCTTCAGTAACTCGACGACGTCTGAGCGAGACAGGCGCCCCCCGACCTCGTGCCCACTAGCCACCGCCATCCTCCCCAAGGTCGCCGCAGTCCGCCTCCCGGCTCGTGCCGGTCGATAAATAAATGCGGCTTATCAATAGGATAGCCGATTTCGGAACCCCTGTCATCCAGTCGGCGNGGGGATTCAGGGCAATCGCATACAGAATAACAGAACAANGATGACATGGATGAACACGGGTATNAGGGCCGTTTAGACCGTCTATTCCTTCACGCAGCAAGGTTCATCTTAGCCAGCCGCAAACGTTACTATTTATCGGCGATAATCAGTGAAGCCCGTGTCATCCGCGTCCCATTCCGTCCACCTGAATGTACGATTGCCTTTCAAAGGAATTTCACATGTTTTATTCGGCTGTGGACAGGGCAACGGGAGCGTAGCAAAGGTTGTCTTCGCTTATTCAAAATGCCGGCGCAGCGCNGATTTCGCGGCGTGGTAACCGCACATTCCATGCACCCCGCCGCCGGGTGGCGTGGACGAGGAGCACAAGAAAAGGCGTGGGTTGGGCGTGGAGTAGGGGTCCAGTCGGGCCACCGGTCGCGTGAAGAGCTGCCGCCAATCCTGCGCGCCGCCGTTGATATCGCCCCCGAAGTAATTGGGGTTGTAGGTCTCGTACTCGGCGGCGCTGATGGTGTGACGACCGGTGATGCAGTCGCGGAAGCCGGNCGCGTGGCGCTCGATCTCTTGCTCAATGACGCCGGTCATGTCCGCTGTAGAGCCGCGCGGCACGTGGCAATAGGCCCAGGCCGTCTGCGCCCGCGGGTCGTCGCCGGGCACGCGCGTCCGGTCGAACACGCTGGGCTGGGCAAACAGAATGTAGGGCGACTCGGGCACGCGCCCCTCCCAGATAGCCCGCTCGCCGGCGGCGATATGTTCGAGCGTGCCACCGATGTGGAGTGTGCCCGCGCGGCTGGCATCGGGCTGCCGCCAAGGTATCGGCTCCGACAGCGCCCAATCGATTTTAAAGACGCCCTGCCCATACCGGAAGCCCTCGAGCCGGCGGCGATAAACGGACGGCAAGGCATCGCCGGCGATGTCGAGCAGTTGCCGCGGCGTCACGTCGAACAGGACGGCACGGGCCGGGGGAATGTCGCTCAGCGATCGAACCCAGTGGCCGGCCTCGATCTCCCCGCCCAACGACCGCAAGTATGAGGCCAGCGCCGTGGCGATGCTTTGCGAGCCGCCCTGGGCCACCGGCCAACCGATAGCGTGGGCTAGCATCCCCAACATCAGACCGATGGCCGCCGTGGTAATATTCTCCAGCGGCAGCATCACGTGGGCGGCCATTCCGGCAAACAGGGCGCGGGCCGCCGGTTCATCAAACGTACGCCGGGCGAGCAGGGTGGCGGGCTGGATCGCCTGCAGGCCGAAACGGGCCATCAGAAACGGCCGGCCGGGGATGCCCAACGGCCCCAGGAACTCCTCGAGCAAGGCTTGCCAGTCGCGAACAATTGGGGTGAACAAACGCTGATACGCTTTGCCGTCTCGCCCAAGCTCCTCAGCCGTTTTCTCCAGGGAACGATGCACGACCACGGCGCGATCATCCAGCAAATGGACCAGAGGCAGATCCGGGAATACCCATGACAACCCGTGCTCGTGCAGCGGTAAATCCCGGAAGAAAGGCGAGGCGATGCCCAGCGGGTGAACGGCCGAGCAAACGTCGTGACGATAGCCCGGCAGTGTGTACTCCAGCGTTCGCATGCCGCCGCCAATCGTCTCTTTGCCTTCCAACACCAATACCGACCGCCCAGCCCGGGCCAAAGTCACCGCGGCCGCCAGTCCGTTTGGGCCGGACCCAACGATCACCGCGTCATATTTNGCTCGTTCACTCTTCATCTATTCGGCTATTCTCCTGCCTGTTTCGTGGATTGCCTGCCGGTCACCCGCTTCAACAGATGAATCGGCAGGTATAGCGTGGTGCGAATGGCCGAATTGTGCCAAATGTTCGGGACCGCCCGCCAGCGCATGCGGCGATCGAGCAAGACGCTCGACAACTCTACGGGCTGGCCGCGCACGCCGAAATCGGCCGCCAGTCGCGTGAGTGTCTTCTGCCAGAAGGCATCTTCCTGCTGGTGAATGACGCCCAAACGCGCGCCCAGTTCGAACAGCGGATCGCCGGCGCGCAAGACTGCCTCAATCTGGGCCGTGGTATGGCCGCCTTCCTCGCGCGCGCTGAAGTTGATCAGGCCGGCGAACACGTGGCCCTGTGGAGTGATGAACGAAAAGGATTGGTCGTCGGCGTGGACAACCGCCACGCCGGTGGCGATGGGCGAACCGGCCGGCCCTTCCAGGTTTATGACGGCTACCTCGCCTTCCTCAATGCGCGGCCGCGAGCCATAGAAGTTGCGTCCTTCCGGCCAGTAGGCGGGGAATTTCTCGCGCCAGCGGCGAATGACCTCGCGCGGGCCGGCATCAGAACCCACGAGCCGAACGCGATAAGTCTTGCGCCAGAGCTGGCCAAAACCCATATTGGGTCCGGCTAATTCTTTGCCGCCTACGTTTAGATTGATGGCGTCCGGAGGGGTCTCGATGTCGGGTAGCTTGCCGTCTGCCGTCGGTTCATCATCGGCCGAGGGAGTAGACATCTGCCGATGATAGCATGCTTACCGGCTAAAGCAACGGCGGAGTCGACGACGCGCGGCCTTCGCGACTAGACGCCCACAGCCGCGAGAGCTTCTTCTTGTGTTTCATAGAGCGCGATGGCTTCGTTGAGGCGGGTAAGATCGAATATCTGCTTGTAATGCTCGCTCAGGCCGCACGCCAGCAAACGCTGCTCCTGGCGCTGGGAGCGAATGAGCAACGTCACCAACAGACCGATGCCGGTGCTGTTCATGTATTCCAGCCGGGTGAAGTCGAGAAGGATAGTTCGAATTGGGGAGCGATCCGCCTGTGAATAGGCATTCATCAACGGCTCCTCGGCAAACCCCGTCACTTCGCCTTCGACGCGGATAACGGCCACACCTAAATCTTCATGAATGTCTACTTGAATGTCGGGTTGGGTCATGGCTTTCTCTCACCGATGATTGTTCAGGTCGCGGCCGCCAGTTCTTGCAGGGCACTCTCTTCGTCCTTATAGACTGTCATGAAATCTGACAGGCGGGTGATGCTGAAGATCTCCTGATAGTGGTCGCTCAGTCCGCAAGTCACCAGCCGGCGATGGGCCTTCCGCGCCCGCGCCAGCAAGCCGACAATAAGCGCGATGCCGGTCGAATTGATGTAGCCGACCTGGCTAAAATTGAGCATCGTCGCCAGGGTATCCGGCTGCTCGGCTTCGGTATAGGCCACGTCCAGGGCCGCATCGGCGAAACCGTCAATATCGCCAAATAGATCGATTACCGAAAGCTGCCCGTGGCGTCGAACCTCCGCGCGGAAGGCATTATTATGTGGCGTCACTTTGCTCTCCTTCACTCAGATGAATAATTAGGTTCACGGTATGGTGGGTCTCATCAGAGACAACGCGCATCTCGTCAACCATATTCTGGATCAAAAACAAGCCCCAGCCGCGCGGCGATTGCTGCCCGGCGAGCTTGGCGGTCAGATCGGGGTGCTCCGCTTCGGGGATGGGCTGATCGCCGCCCCGGTCAGTAATGCCGACNGTCAGAGTGTGGTCATCGCGAGCGATTTCAATCAGCACCGGCTTGTCTTCGCTGTATTTGTTCCCATGCTCCATGGCGTTCATCGTCGCCTCGGCCACGGCCGTCTTCAGCCGGTCAACCTTGGCCGCCGGCAGGCCCAACGGCGCGACGATCTCGCTCACCCGCTCCATCGCTCGCCGCTCGTTGCCGGGACTGCTGGGCAACTCGAAGCGCGCCATCACTTGCCGATGGGGTTGCGGTTCATCCGGAGCCGGCACGGTGGCGCGGAGCAACACCATTGTCACATCGTCTTCCTGCTCCCACTCGGGGCCGGTGAAGGNGCGTAAATGGCCGAGTAAGAACGGGATCAGGTTCTCTTCNGTTCGTTCGCCCATAAGCCCTTGCAGTCGTGGGAAGCCCAACATTTCCCGCGACGGGCTATGGGCNTCGACCAANCCATCGCTATAGAGCAACAGGCATTCGCCCGGGCGTANNTCGACTTCCTTNTCTTCGTATTTCATGCCCGGCAGCAGCCCCAGCGGCATGCCNCGNGCGCGCAATTCNACCACGCCCTCTTCTGTNCGCAGATAGGGCACGTCATGNCCAGCATTGGCATATANGAGATGGCCCGTTGCCGGATTCAGNAGGGCAAACAGGCAGGTGACGAACATCTTGGGCGGGATGTCATTGACCAGCGCTTCGTTCGTCCGCTCCAGGATACCACTCGGCGAGTCGTACCGTTCGGTGGCCGAGCGCAACAGGCTGCGGGTGGTGGCCATCACCAGCGCGGCCGGGACGCCTTTGTCGGTCACGTCGCCGATCACGAAGCCAAGGCGGCCATCGGGATAGGGGATGAAATCGTAGAAATCGCCGCCGACAGCGCGCGCCGGCTGGTAATAGGCATCGACTTCCCATCCGGCCACGTGGGGCACATCCTTTGGCAAGAGCGTCTGCTGGATGAGCCGGGCCACGCGCAATTCCTGCTCGATACGCTGCCGCTCCAACGCCTCGAGTTGCTGCTGCCGCACGAGCTGGGCCACACGCACCGCCGGGGCTGCCTGCGTCGCCAGGTTGCCCAGCAGGCGGCGATCGTCGGAGGAGTAGTCTTGCTCGCTGCGCCGNTCGCCGAGATTGATCAGGCCNACCAGATCGCCCTGGCTCACCAGCGGCAAGACCAGGCGCACCCCGGCCTGTCGCAAGGCGCGCACGCCATCTGAATCGAAGCTCAGGCGCTCGATATCGACGACGCCGCTGACGTTTTTCTCAAGAAAGTCGATCAGGGGATCCGACGGCGGAATATCCAGCGGCACAACGACAGGCGGCGACGGAGCAGCGGGCGCTGGGACGGGGGTGGCCGGCGGTTCGGCCACGTCTCGTGTTCGATTGCGGTTTCGCCAGGAAGCTCGTGTCATCGTCATAGTAATACCATCATACCAGGCTATCGTCTCCTAATCGTTACGAAAAACGTCGGCCGGCGATCAATTCCTGATATCAGGCGGGCGATCGTCTCCCGGATGTTACGGCGGCGACTATCCACTGTCGCGTCGCTCCCATTCGGCGGCGTAAAACTGGTCGATGGCGCACCACTCCGGCGACAGTTCCATCAGGCCCAGNTAGTGNACAGCGCGCCGCGCCGCCAGGCCCACGATTGAGACGTACGTCGGGTATGACAGCTCGAGCGCCGCCAGATTTTCAATGGTGGAGCCGGCGGCCATGTNGGCCGCCACGAGATGAACGATCTCCACCGCCTGTTCGCCGACGACGTGCGCGCCCAGCACTTGCCGCGTGTCGGCATCGACGATGAGCTTGCAGAAGCCATCGGTGTAGCCGTCGATCACCGCCCGGTCGAGGTTGACCATCGAGGCCAGCCCGACGACCACGTCGTGACCCGCCTCGCGCGCCTTCTTTTCGGTCAGCCCAACGCTGCCGTATTCCGGCTCGGTGAAGCCGCCGTGGGGGACGATCAGCGGCCGGTAGGTGCGCATATCCTCGTCACCCTTCAGGCTGCGGACGGCGTTCTCGGCCGCCACGCGAGCCTCATAGCCAGCGCTCTGGACGAGCATCATGCGGCCGTCAATGTCGCCCGCGGCGAAGATGTGCGGCGCGGTCGTGCGCAGGCAGTCATCGGAGACAATGTAGCTGCGCTCGGTCTTCACGCCGGCCGCCGTCAGATTGAGCCCGTCGACGTTCCCCGGCCAGCCGACGGCCACGATAATAGCGTCGGCCTCGTGCGTCCTTTCTTCGCCGTCTTTCTTGTACACCAGCCGAACGCCGGCACCATCCTTTTCCACGCGCTCGACCCCCGCGATGCCGGTCTCGATCCCGATACCCCGCGCGGTGAATCCCTTTTGCAGCGCCTCGGTAATCGCCTCGTCCTCGATGGGCAGGATGTGGGGCGCGACGTCAAACAGCGTGACATCGGAGCCGAAGGTATTCATCACCGAGGCCAACTGGCAGCCAGTAGCCGCGGCGCCGATAATCGCCAGCCGGCGAGGCAGCGCTTTCAAGTTCCACACGTCGCTGTGAGTCAGGGCGTGCTCCGCGCCGGGGAACGGCAAACGCCGCGCATATCCACCGGCGCATANGATGAAGCNCCGGGCGTCTAGCTGCTCGCCCGTATNGCCCAACGCGATGGTATGAGGATCGACAAACCGGGCCGGGCCGACTTCCTCGTAAACCGTCACGCCGGACTGCTCCAGGTGCTTGTGTAACTGCTTTTTCTCGTGAACGGCGTAGACGATCTCCTGCGTGCGGCCGATGAGCCGGGCNAAGTCCAACTTGGGNCGCNCGCCCATCAGGCCATACTTTTCATGTTGGGCTGTCTCGCGCAGCAGGCGGGCGGCATGGGCCAGCACGCGGGTCGGCACGCAGCCGTCATTGGTACACGTGCCGCCCAACCGGCCCTTTTCCACCAGCGTGACCGACGCGCCAAGCTCTCGCGCCCGCAGCGCCGCCATCACACCCGCCGGACCTCCACCGATTACAATCACGTCGACCATAGNAATTCTCCAGGATAAACCACGGCAACCAGCCAGGCGCATCTAATGCGTGACTAGCTGGCCTTTTGTCCGCGAAATTCAAGGCGAACAAACATTACAACGAGCGAGCGCGACATGCAACCACACGAAAACGACCGGCCGCCCAACTGATATGACGCGGCCGGTCGTTCCCGTCGAAAAATAGCGGTCTACTCAACTACCNTCAGGTCGGCATACATCCCATGCGCCGCGTGGGCGGTCATATCGCCGGCGATGTCGGGCAGGAAGCAGAGCACCGTGTACTNGCCAGGCGGCAAGTCCCAGGTCACNTACCCGGTCTCGCCGGGGCTGTTGGGCGCCCAGAAAGCTACTTCCTCGAACGGCGGCGGCCCATCAGCCGGTTCTTCGGACGACAGCATGGCCACGACATCGTCGATCGTCGTCCCGTCGGTCAGCTTGACGATGGCCATCTCGTGCCACTGCTGGCCCTTGTTGTTGATCTGCCACACCTTGGGGCCGCTCTCCACCTCGGTCGGGATGGCGAAGTTGAAATCGACCAGGTCGACGACCACATCGGCCGTGGGAGCAGACGCGCCGCTTGCCTCGNCAGCCGTGAAGGGGTAAACCGCCGGCGGGCCGTCCTGTGGGAAGTCGACGACCACGTGCTGGCCCTGCTTCAGATCGACGATCAGACGNCCATCGGTCGTGTTGCTGCCGCCGCCCAGGAGCGATACCAGAGCCAGCGCCGCAATCGGGTCCGGCTGGCCGAGCGCCTCGTTCAACTGGTCAAGGGTCACCCCCTCATTCAATCGGGCCGGGAGCGCATCGCCTGCCTCTGACAGGTCGAAAGCGACAATCCCCGAGGGAACGCTCTCCGGAACGCTCAATCCGGTGTCGCCCGCCGCGATGGCTACCTCGGGAATGTCGGCCGCCGCCTCGTCCCCACCCAGGGCAGTACACGCGCCCAGGGCCAGGNCCGCGATCAGACCCAAAATGGCCAGTAACAATCCTCGCTCTTTTGAGTTCTTAGAAAACATCGCATTACTCTCCTTGTCGTTGAATTTCGGAGTTCACCGGCATCGCGCCGCTTCCTCAGATAACCCCACCATACCAAACCATCGTCTCCTGATCGTTACGAACAGGAGACGTCGAGATGTCTTTTTTCTACGAGATGGTGTGTTTCATTTAACAGGAGTGTCTGCTAATCGTTACGTGATGGAGTTTGCGCGGCAGAAGAAGGCAATCATGCGAGGAAGGCGGACGCGCGTCTATCGGATTCTGGTGATCGGCGCTCCTCGAATAAGGAACGCTAGTTTTCCTGCTGCCGCCCTACAACGTAGCCCAAGACGGCCCCATATATCAGGTGCGCCAAAGCAAAGGACCACGGCGGGATGTCGGAGA
>JAACJX010000606.1 GCA_014237545.1 Ardenticatenia bacterium
CCCGGCTTAATGCGTTCTGTAAGTCGTCTCCGCTACCCTGTCATTTGAATTTGTTGTGCCAGATCTCTTGCCCGGGAATAAAGCCGCGCATATCTCTCGTTGCGCGGTGGTATGGGCGAGGTCTTTGATAGGAGGTTAGACCACATGTCCCGCGCTCGCTATTCCCTGTTCGTGATACTGCTGGCGTTATGCGCCTCTCTTGTCCTCTTCACCCGCGACAGCCGCGCCCAGGGGTCGCCCATCGTCATCAACGAGATCCTCGTTGGCAACGCCGGCACAACCCTGGACCCGGACTACACCAACTTTTCCGGCTGGATCGAACTGCGCAACAACACGGGAGCCGCCATCAACCTGGCGAAGTACAAGTTCGTCTCCCTGCGCGACGGGGCCGCGGCCCCCGACACCTACATCATCCCCCGCCTCACGCTGCCGGCCAACGCTCGCCTCATCCTCTGGGCTGACGAGAACCGCAAGGGCCCCCACCTGCCGTTCGAGTTGGACATGGATGGCGGCGAGTTGAGCCTCCTCACGCCCACCGGCAACCTGGTCACCTCGCTGGTGTATGGCGAGCAGTCGCCCGACGTGTCCTACGGCCGCTCNCCGGACGGCAGNNACACCTGGGCCTACTTCGACCAGCCCACGCCCGGCGCGGCCAACACCACGCCCGCCTTCGCCGCTAACAACAACGCCGCCTTCGCCGCCCGCCCGCAATTCTCCGTGGCCGGCGGCATCCACAGCGGCCCGCTGGCGGTCGAACTCAGCTCGACCGACGCCGGCGCCACCATCCGCTACACCACCGACGGCTCGCGGCCGACCGCGACCTCGCCGCTCTACAGCGGCCCCATCGCCGTCAACGGCAACACCGTCATCCGCGCCCGCGCCTGGACGGCCGGCAAGATGGTCAGCCCCACGGCCACGCAGACCTACCTGCTCAACGTGCCCGTCAACTTGCCAATCGTCTCCCTCGTCACCGACCCGGCGAACCTGTGGGACCCCACCATCGGCATCTATACCAAGGGCGTCAACGGCAGCTTCAAATGCCGCGCCACCGCCAACTGGAACCAGAAGTGGGAGCGGCCGGGCAACATCGAGGTCTATGAGACGACCGGCCAGAACCGCGTCAACCAGGAGATCGGCGTGGAGATCTCCGGCAATTGCACGCGCAACTTCCCGCAAAAGTCGTTTGAGATCAAAGCCCGCAAGCACTACGGCGACAACGACATGGACTACGCCTTCTTCCCCGGCGACAAGCCCATGACCAGCTACAAGCGCCTCATCCTGCGCAACGCCGGCCAGGACAATGCCCACGCCATGATGCGCGACTCGCTGGCCCACAACATCGCCGCCGGCCGCATGGACCTGGACCGGCAGGCCTACCGCCCGGCCGTCGTCTATCTGAACGGCGAGTACTGGGGCTTCTACGAGATGCGGGAGAAGATGGACGAGGACTACGTCGAGAACAACTACAACCTCGACGAGGACGAGTTCGACATGCTGGAGAAGAACTTCCGCATTCTCAACGGCAGCGCCGACTCGTTCAGGGAGTTCTATAACTTCGTGCTCAAGAACGACGCCTCCCGCCCGGCCGTCTATGCCGAGATCCAGTCGCGCATGGACATCGATTCCTTCATCGACTACCTGGCCATGGAGACCTACTTCGCCAATCACGACTGGGGGCGCACCAACATCCGCTACTGGGATGACCACGCCGCCAACCATAGCTGGCGCTGGGTGTTGCAGGACCTCGACCTCGGCTTTCTCGTGAAGAACCTGAAGCGCGACTCCGTCAACCCCGTCTTCAGCACGGGCAACCCCACCTTCTCCATCGCCCGCCGCTTATGGGCCAACCCCGAATTTCGTGATCTGTTCGTCCAGCGCTACGCCGCTCATCTGAACACGACCCTCACCCCGGACCGCGTCATCGGCATCGTCGACGCGATGGCCGACGGCATGCGGGCCGAGATACCGGCCCACACCGCCCGTTGGGGCCGCCCGGCCAACCTGGCNGCTTGGGAAAAAGAGGTGCAGATCGTNCGCGATTTGGCCACCCAGCGCCCNGGGTACGTGCGCGAGCATCTGCGCAANCGGGCCGGCAACAANCCCGACTCCATCCTGACCGTGACCATGCAGGGCAACGGCCGCGTGCTGGTGGCCGGGGTCGAGGTGCCCGACGGCTACAGCGGCCGCCACTTCCGCGGTGTGCCCATGACGCTGACGGCCATCCCCGCCGGCGGGTCGAACTTTAGCCACTGGCTGGAAACGGGCGAGACGTCGCCGACCATCACCATCCCCTTCGCCGGCGACACGACGCGGACGGCCGTCTTTGGTGAGGAGCCGCCACCGCCCCCCACTCCGCCGCTCGTCATCAACGAACTACACCATACCCCCAACGGCGACGACAATACCTATGAGTTCCTGGAACTGTATAACGCCGGAACTGAACCGGTTGACCTGAGTGGTTACACTATCTTCGGCGTCAACCCGCCCAGCGGCGCAACCTCGCCTTTCCCGGCCGGTTCGTCCATCGCCCCGGGTGAATACATCGTCGTCGCCGACACCCCGGCGTCCTACATTGGCCAGGGTTATCAGGTCTACGACTTCGACGGCGGCCTCAGCGGCAGCGGCGAAGAAATCACCCTGAGGGACACCCTCGGCCGGGTCGTCGATACCGTCACCTATCAGAGCATTGNCCCCTGGCCGGCCACGCCAAACGCCCAGGGGCCGTCCCTCTCGCTGAATGACCCGGCCCTGGACAACAGCGATCCCCAAAACTGGTCCCCCAGCCGTGAGAACGGCGGCACGCCGGGCGCGGAGAACTTCCCGCCCATCCTCGTCCCGCCCGTCGTCATCAACGAGATCCACTACAGCCCGACCGGCGGCGCGGCCGAGTTCATCGAGCTGTACAATGATGGCCCCGACGACGTCGCGCTGGATGGCTTCACCTTTGAGGGCGTTGAATACACGTTCCCGGCCGGCACTAATCTGCCCGCGGGCGGCTATCTCGTCATCCNGTCCNCCGAATGGNCCGGCGGCGACCTGTCTGACGCGGGCGAGACCATCGCGCTGATGGACGGCACAGCCGAGGTCGACAGCGTGACCTACAGTAGCGCCGACCNGTGGCCGGCGGGCGCGGCCGGCAGCGGCCCGTCNCTCTCGCTGGGCAACCCCGGCCTCGATAACAGCCTGCCCGCCAGTTGGGCGGCCAGNCGCGAGACGGGNGGCACCCCCGGCGCGGCCAACTTCCCGCCGCTGCCGCTTGTCATCAACGAACTGCATCACACACCGGCCGGTGANGANAACACCTATGAGTTCCTTGAACTCNTCAATGCCGGGTCCGAACCGGTTGACCTGNACGGATATACNTTCNTNGGGGTCACCTTCACCTTCCCGGCTGGTTCATCCATCGCCCCCGGCGAATACATGGTCGTGGCTGACACGCCGGCCACCTACGCCGGACAGGGCTACCAGGTGTTCGACTTCAGCGGCGGGCTAAGCGGCGACGGCGAGACCATCGCGCTGAGGGACCTGTTCGGCAACGAAGTCGACAGCGTGACCTATGGCGTGGACGCGCCGTGGGCGTCGACGCCCAATGGCGGCGGCCCATCGCTCTCGCTGCTCAACCCGGCGCTTGACAACGCCCTGCCCGAGAGTTGGGCGGCCAGCGCGGCCGCCGGCGGCACGCCCGGCGCGGCGAACGACGTCCCGTAACGAAAGGATAGCCGGCGCGGCCGCTCGACCGCCGCTGACCGGCCCCCACCACCCTGGACGGATCAAAAAACGGAGTTTCTTCTTGGAAACTCCGTTTTTATTCGTCATCGGCCAAATCTGCGAAATCTGCGAAATCTGCGGATCCTTCTTCTCTCAATATACCGTCAGATACATCGCCGGCCCGTCCGGGTCGCNCGTCGCCCANANCCCCTGCCGCACGCAGGCCNNNNTGTTCGGGTCGTTGGCGCCGCAGCCGNTCATGTCCGTGTCGACGCAGGCGATGGCGTACTGGTGCCCCTTCTGCGACAGGTCCACGTCCAGCGAATCGCCCACNTCGATGTCCCCCTCGTTTTTCCACGCGCTCTGGGTCGTCAGGTCGCGGCTGTAGACCGTCAGCGACTTGTGCTCGTTGGGGTCGAAGTTGGGGAAGTAGTTCAGGTTCTGGTTCATCACGTGCACNGNNCTGTANCCCGTCTGCGGCGGCGCGTTCTGCGGCTGGAANTGNACCTCGATCTGCCCCTGNGTCGNGTCGCTGCCGCCCGGCCCGGTCACGGTCAGCTTCGGCTTGTAGTAGCCATAGCGCTGCTCCGGGTAGGTGAAGCTGGTGCTCTTGACGTTGCTCGTCTGCCCCTTGTAGTCGAACTCCCACTTCCAGCTCGTGATCGCCCCCTGCGACTGGTCGGCGAACTGCACCGTCAGCGGGTATGGCCCCTTCACCGGGTTGGCCGTGAATGCCGCCACCGGCTTGTGATAGGCCAGCGTCCAGGCCACGTCTCGCGGCGCGTACCCCTTGGCCTCGACCCGCCACGCCGGCCCCGGCTTGAAATAGGGAAACGCCGCCTGATACGCCTTGCCCGTCGGCCCCAGCGCGGCGTTGGCCGCCACGTCGCGCACCGTCGCCCCCACCACGTGGCCGAAATCGGCGTCCACGGCCTCGATGATCACCGGCTGCGGCTGCGGGCCGTGCATGATGGGCGACGGCTTGTGGCTTGCCTTCAGCTGGCCCAGCGTCACCCGCACGTGGTTGCCGAAATCCGAGAGCAGCGTGCAGAGCGCCTGCCGCGCCGTCACCGTGTCCCGGTCGGCCCGCAGCGGCCCCACGTCCACCCA
>JAACJX010000055.1 GCA_014237545.1 Ardenticatenia bacterium
CCAGAACGCCGTCTACAAGCTCGTTTTCGATGCCCGCCAGCGCCTTCGCCGGCGGATGGCCGAGGACAACCTGACCCCGGAGGACATCCTCGCCTCTTTCGCTGAGGGGTAGACGCTGCGCATCGTAAGAAAGACAGACCTGGCTTCGTCAAAGTATGAGAATGTCTAATCTGATCGAAAAGCTTCGGGAGCTGAGGAGCCGCACTGAAGAGAGCGCGGCGGCGAAGGCCAATTTGCCCCTCGACGAGCGGGGGGTTGAGCGGCTCATGCACTTGTTGTGTGAAACGCGCGATGATGAGTTGTCGTGCGAAGAGGTGTTCAGCTGCCTGGATGAGTACGTCGAGTGCCTGGAATCCCATCAGGAATTCGGCGCCAGGAAACAACTGGTCGAACACCACTTGAATTTATGCGCCGATTGCCGCGACGAGCTGGATGCGCTGATTCACGCTCTGGAAGATGCTGATGCCGCTGAACGGGGTGCGGCCGCGTCGTAACTCTTTCCTCCGCCACAACTCCTCAGTATACTTTTCTTAGCGAGCAGCCATCCTCTGTTTGCCGGTCGGTAGTCGCCACGGCAACTGCCTTCCTTTTTCACAACTTGCAAGGAGCAGCGATTGCATGAAAGCGATCTGGAACGGCCTTGTCCTGGCCGAAAGCGACCACACAGAGTTGGTAGAGGGCAACCACTACTTTCCACCTGAGACCCTCAACCGCGACTGTTTCCGCCAGAGTGACCGCCATACGACCTGCCCCTGGAAGGGCGTGGCCAGCTACTACGATATCACCGACGGGCGAGAAACGGTCCGGAACGCGGCCTGGTACTATCCCGATCCCAAGCCGGCCGCGGCCAATATTCGGGATCACGTGGCATTCTATGGTATGGTCAAAATCGAGAAGTGATCTATGTTACTAGCAGGCGACATCGGCGGCACAAAGACAGTCCTGGCGCTCTTTGACGTGGATGAAACGGCGAATACCATCACTCGCCACCCCCTCGTAGAGCGCACCTTTCCCAGCCAGCAATATCAATCGCTGGAACTCATCATCGAGGAATTTCTGCGCGAGGTCGAGCGCGGCGTCTCTGCCGGTAGCTTCGGCGTGGCCGGGCCGGTGGTCGGCCATCGCGCCCAGGTGACCAACCTGCCGTGGGTCATCGATGCCGCCAGCATGGGCGAGCGCTTTGGTTTCAACATCCACCTGTTGAACGATCTGGAGGCGCTGGCCACGGCCGTGCCGTTTCTGGAGGGGACTGACCTGATCACCCTCAGCGAGGGCCACCCCGTGGAGCGCGGCGCGATCGGCGTCATCGCCCCCGGTACGGGCCTGGGCGAGGGCTTCCTGGTATGGAACCGCGAGGCGGGGCGGTATGAGTCTTACCCGTCGGAGGGCGGCCATTGCGCGTTTGGGCCGACGACCCCCTTGCAACTGGAGATGCTTAACTACTGGCTGCCGCGCATGGGCCACGTTAGCTACGAGCGCGTCTGTTCCGGCATCGGCATCCCCAACATCTACACCTTCCTGCGCGAGACGGGCCGGCATCCCGAGCCGGACTGGCTGCGCGACCAGCTGGATGACGCCACCGACCCGACGCCGGTGATTGTCCGGGCGGCCGTGGCCGGCGAGGCCGAGATCTGCGCGGCCACGCTGGAACTCTTCATGGAGATTCTGGGCGACCAGGCCGGCAACCTGGCGCTGACCGTGCTGGCAACCGGCGGCATCTACCTCGGCGGAGGCATCCCCGGCCGCATCCTGCCGCAACTGCAAAAAGGGCCGTTCATGAAGTTCTTCCAGGATAAGGGCCGGTTTAGCGAGATGATGAGCCGCATCCCGGTGCATATCATCTATAACCCGAAGGCCGCGCTCTATGGCACGGCCTACGACGCGCTGGCACTGATCAATGATTGAGCCGTCCTACGTCGTTCTCGACGACCTGACCTACGAACCATTCGAATATTTCACCGCGAGCCTGATAGCTATCGTCGCCGAAAAGGGGATCGCCAGCTTTGTCCTGTCCGGGGGCGGCACGCCGCTTGACCTTTACCGGAGGTTGGGCCGGTCGACCATCGCCAAGAACGTGCCGTGGGACAAGATCCACTTCTTTTGGGGTGACGAGCGCCTCGTGCCGCCGGATGACCCCGGTAGCAATTACGCCGCCTCCAGAAAGGCCCTGCTGGAACCGCGGGCCATACCGGAGCAGAATATCCACCGTATCAAGGGGGAGCTGCCGCCCCATGAAGCCGCGGCCGATTACGCCGCCCGGTTAAGCGCGTGGGCGGCCGAACACGACCCCGGCGCGCCGCACCCGTGGCCGCGCTTTGATCTGGTGTTGTTGGGGTTGGGTGAAGACGGCCATACGGCCTCCCTCTTCCCCGGCTCGCCGGTGGAGGTGGATACCCCGGTGATCGCCGTCACGGCCGATTACCAGGGCCGCCCGGCCGGTCGGGTGACGTTGACGCCGCCGGCGTTCAATGACGCGCACCTTGTGGTTTTTCTCGTTGCCGGCGCGAACAAGGCCGACGCCGTGCACGGCACTTTCTACGTTGGCGATCCTGTTCGCTATCCGGCGCAGCGCATCCGGTACGTGGATGAGGAGGATCCGATGTGGTTCCTGGACAAAGGCGCGGCCCGACGGTTGGATTGGCGCGGGAACAGACCCCCTCGTTAACTCTGGCTATCCCTGTTCCTCAACCGGTGACCGAGCTGCAACCCGCCGAAGACCGCGACCGCCAGCCCGATCACGACTCCCCAATAGGCATAATCGTAGCGATGGGGATTGCCCGCCATCGTCACCGCCCAGCGATTCTCTGTGGCGAAGCCGGGAAAGAAGGCCAGTCCCGGCGCGTACGACAGGGCGTAGGACTCCCCATCTACCCGCACGCGCAGCATCGGCGCGTCGTATTGCACGGTGATATCGCGCGGCCGCCCGTCAACAAAGACCCCCGGGACGAGCACTTCCGGCTTCTGGCCGTTTTCGCCGCCGGCCGGCGTGCGCAGGCGAATGATTAGCGCGTCCCGCTCCTGACCCAGCGTAATGTTCCGCTGCTCGGCGTCGGCCGATACAGATACAATCCGCGCCGGGCCGCGTTGCGCCGGGTCGGCTGAACTGACGAGCGCCTGAATGGCAAAAGCATTGAAACGTCGAGCAACGTCTGAGAAGCCGCTATAGCTCTCTTCGGTGGCCAGCCATTCGCCCTGCCCGATATTGACGCCCGCCCCGGCCTGTGCTGTGGCCGGCCCTTCGCGCCACCGCTGCGCCGGGGCAGCGGTGGCGTTGGTATCCGCGAAAGGCGCTTCGCCGGTGAAGTCATAACGAGCGGTGAAGCCCGGCGTATCGCGCAAGCCAGCGGCCAGTTGCAGCACCTCGACTCGACCGCTCCATTGTCGCCTGCCGACAGCTTCGTTGCCGACGACAAGCGGGAAAGTCGTATCCCAGTTGTCCAAGCGGGCGCTATGGTTAAGGTAGGCGGTCAACAGCGCCGCTCCAAGCACGTAGAGACCCAGGCCGATGAGTAGGTTGCGGCGTGTGGCATAGCGGCCGAGGGCATTGCCGAACCCCATCTCCCACGCTCGAAACAGCCCGTAGCCCGCCAGCGCCCCCAGCCCGTTGGCAATTACATCGGCCGCCGACGGCACGCGCTCTGGCAACCAGAGTTGCGCCGCTTCCAGAGCGACCGATAAGGTTAGGCTGATGAGCAAGACCCGGCCGGCACTCAGTTCTTGACGGCCGTTTGCTCGCCTCGCCCGCCAGCCCGCCAGGCCGAAGCCCAAGGGCACAAACAGCAGAACATTGATCGGCACGTCACGGATTGAGAGCGGCTGCCAGGTAACGCGCTCGAGAGGAATACGCCCCTCCCAGGCGAAATCACACCAGGCCAGCCGGGAAAGAATGATCCCCGCCAGCGCCAGCAGGCAGACGAGCACGACCCAGCGGCCGGGTTTTCGAACGGCGATCACGGTATTGGATTGGGGGAATTAACCGGATGCCCAGTCGAGTCCCAACTCGCGGGCGCGGTCGGTGTACTTCAGGATGTGGCGGCGTGTGACGGCGTGCATGTCCTCGCCGGCCTGGAACGCCTTGAACCAGTCGGTTATTTCACCCAGCGCGTCGACCCACGTATAGACCGGCCGCCAGTTCAGGCGGTGGGCCGCCTTGTCCCAGCTCAGCCGCAGCAGACCAGTCTCGACCTCGGCATAGCCCGGCCGTGTGTGGACCCACGAGCCGCTGCCCCACAGCTCGACCAGCTTCTCGGCCAGCGCCTGCGCCGGCACGCCCTTCTGCTCCAGCGGGCCAAAGTTCCACGCCTCGCCGCAGGCCGGGCCGTTTTCCAGCAACTGCGCCCCCAGCCACAGATAGCCGCTGAGCGGCTCCAGCACGTGCTGCCACGGCCGCACGCTGAGCGG
The DNA here is from genome assembly GCA_014237545.1 of Ardenticatenia bacterium. Classification (GTDB taxonomy): domain Bacteria; phylum Chloroflexota; class Anaerolineae; order Promineifilales; family Promineifilaceae; genus Promineifilum. Next base: position 4,402 of record JAACJX010000055.1, read on the forward strand.
ATTGCGTACGCCGATGGGCCGGCCGTCCATTAGCGCCTTCATGCAGTCGGGCACCAGCCGGTAGTCGGCGAAGTCGCCACCGCCGATGACGTTGCCGGCCCGCGTCGAGGCGATGGCCACGTGGTGGGAGTGACCGTACGTCTCTGGCGCGAAGTAGGTGCTGCGATAGGCGGCGATGGCCAGCTCGGCCATGGCTTTGCTGGCGCTGTAGGGATCGTGGCCGCCGAGCTGGTCCGTCTCGCGATAGCCCCACAGCCACTCCTGATTCTCGTAGACCTTGTCGGTGGTGATGCTGACCAGGGCGCGAACGCTATCACTGTGCCGGATCGCCTCCAGTACGTTGACGGTGCCGCCGGCGTTGGTGTCGATGGTCAGCTTCGGCAGCTCGACCGAGCGCAGGACGATGGGTTGGGCGGCCAGGTGGAAGATGATCTCCGGCCGGTGGGCGGCAATGGTCTCCAGCAGGTGGTCGTAGTCGCGGATGTCGCCGCGCACGTCCGTGACGCGCTCGGCCAGATTTGAGGCCGCGAAGTTGCTCGGCCGTGTCGGCGGCTCGGGGTGGCTGTAGCCGACAACCTTCGCGCCGAGTTCGAGCAGCCAGGTCGTGAGCCAGGAGCCTTTAAAGCCGGTGTGGCCGGTGATTAGAACGGTTTTGCCTGTGTAAGTGTTGTTGAAGGTCATCTTCAGTATCCAATATTAGGTTCTGTTGACATTTAGCGTAGCCAAATAAGCGATGAAGCAAAAAATAGGAAGCCTATGTAGCGGCTCGCCAGCTTATCGAACCGGGAAAAGACACGACGGAAATGCTTAATCTTGTTGATAAAACACTCGATCAAATGGCGTTCCCGATACAACCAGCGGTCGTACGGCCGTTCAGCCTTGTCGCCCTTGGCTCTTTGATGAGGTGGAATGACCGGTTCCATCTCTTGTTCGACCACCCAGTCGTAGAAATCCTGGGCGGCATAGCCCCGGTCGGCAATCAGGCGGTCAAAAGCGAATCCGTCCACCAACTCAACTGCCTGACCGATGTCCGATGCCTGTCCGGCTGTCAGTCGCAGACGCAAGGGATTGCCCAACCCGTCGACCGTGACATGAATCTTGGTTGTGAATCCACCACGACTACGTCCCAAGGCTTGCGCCTCCTGTCCGCCGCTTTTTTTGGGCGCCAGCGGCGCAGGGATGAGCGCGGACAACTGTGCTGTCAATCATCCCCTGTTCCATATCTGGGTCGCCGGCAAAGTGTTGCAGCATCCGTTCCCAGACGCCCTGGTCGCACCAACGGGCAAAACGCTTGTAGACGGTGTTCCATCGTCCATATTCAGCCGGCAAGAGCCGCCATTGCGAACCGCTGCGGGTTATCCACAGCACGCCTTCCACAAACCGGCGGCATTCTCCTTCATCCTTGCCGATGTAGGCATTCGGGTCGCCGCGCAAGAAATCCCGTATCTTTGTCCATTGGCTATCCTGAAGTCTCACTCTTGTCATGAGACAAGTTTATCGCTTTTGTTAAAATGTCAACAGAACCTAGCTTTCCAGATACGAAATACGAGATACGGAAGATGCGCCGCACTCGTATCTCGTATTTCGTATCTCGTATCTGG
>JAACJX010000581.1 GCA_014237545.1 Ardenticatenia bacterium
CCGGCCGCGGCGGCTATATTTGGGGGTGGTGGTGCGGTAGGCGTAGCGGGCGCATTTGGCGGTGGCGGCTTGGCTTTCGAGTTACGAGTTACGAGCGACGAATGACGAGTTTGGAGAGCGCTCTGAACTCGACACTCGTCACTCAACACTCGTCACTCGAATGATGGCTTTGTCGGTGGCGTATCAGCAGGAGCGGCCGAATGTGGAGGCGGCGGACCTGACATCGCTGGTGATCCGGGCGTTGGGGATGATTGTTGGAAAGATGGTACGTGATGACCGTGATATTAGTGATGTTTGTGATGTTAGTGATATTCGAAACAAGAGCCGGATGTTACTAACGTCACTAATTACACAAGCTGCCCAGGCGATTCTGGAAGTTCAGGAATTAGATATCAATCCTGAAACCGTCACATCAAGGAGGATAGGTAGTGTATTAAGAAAGATGCGCCTGAAAAAGAAAAGACAGGCTGGCACAGGTAAGAATGGATGGATTATATCATTAGATGATGTGATTAGATGGTCAGTCAGCTATGGAATGGAGCCTTCATCTATCACTGGATTGAACATCCCATCACAGGCTACAAATATCACAAATATCACAAACGTCACAAATATCACACCTGTCGGCCCAAACGCCTTCGAGGGCATCCTGTGAACGCGCTGTGGCGGCTGGAGCAACGAGACCTGACAGGTGGGCGCACGAGTCCCCTTCTCCATCCGGAGCGTCGCCGCGCCCACCTGTCAGGTCTGGCCGTCTCTGAAGACCTCTGAGGTCTATCGACTAACCGGCGGTGCGCGCTTCGTCGGCGATGATGTCCAGGCCGCGGCGGACGGCGGCAGCGTCGCCGGCGTAGCTGACGCGCAGGCATTCCTGGCGGTGGGCCCAATGGCCGGGCAGGCCGGGGAAGAAGTAATGGCCGGGCACGACGAGGACACCGCGGGCCTTCAACCGCTGGTAGAGCTCGGCCGAGGAGATGGGCAGCCCGGGGAACCACAGCCACAGGAAGAACGCGCCCTCGGGCACGTGGACGCGGGCGTCGAGCCCGGCCAGCGCCCGGCGGGCGGCGTCGAGGGCCAGCCCGGCCTTGCGCTGGTAGTGGGGGCGGATGGCCTCGCGGCTCAGGCGGATGACGTCGCCGCTCTCCATCAGGTCGAGGGCCATGGCCGCGCCGAAGTTGCCGGGGGCCAGGCTGAGGATGGCGTTGGCCCCGCCGATGGCCGCGGCCACCGGTTCGGCGGCGACGACGATGCCGGTCCGCGCGCCGGGCAGCCCCAGCTTCGACAGGCTGAAGCAGAAGATGATCTGCTCGTCCCACACCGGCCGGACGTCCTTGTAGAGGATGCCGGGGAAGGGCAGGCCGTAGGCGTTGTCGATGATGAGGGGGATGCCGGCGGCGCGGGCCAGCCCGTGGAGGCGGTCGATCTCGCCGTCGGTCAGCACGTTGCCGGTGGGGTTGGTGGGCCGGCTGACGCAGATGGCGCCGATCTCGTCCGTCACGGCCAGCGCGTCGAAGTCGACCCGGTATTTGAACAGGCCGTCGTCGAGCAGGTCGATCTCCGGCCGGTAGGAGATGAAGATGTCGTCGGCCCCGCTGGCGGTGTCGCCGATGCCGGCGTCGGCATAGCCGATGTACTCCGGCGTCAGGGGCAGCAGGATCTTCTTGCGCGAGCCGTCGGGGTAGGGGCCGGCGAACATGTTAAGCAGGTAGAAGAAGGCGGTCTGGCTGCCGTTGGTCAGGGCGATGTTGTCCTCGGTGACGGGCCAGCCGAACTCGCGGCGCAGCAGCTCGGCCACGGCGCGGCGGAAGGGGCGGTCGCCGGCCGGCGGGGCGTAATTGCCCACGAGGCGCTCGAAGGCGTCGCCCTGCCGCAGCAAGCTCTCCATGCGCTGGCGCAGGCAGGCCTCAACGGCCGGGACGCGGCTGGGGTTGCCGCCGCCGAGCATGATGAGGTCATCGCCGCCCTCGGCCAGCGCGTGGCCCAGGTCGTCCATCAATTGTAGGATGCCGCATTCGCGGGCGAACTTCTGGCCGAAGGTGGAGTATCTCATTGGTGACCGTTAGACAGGATCGGCTCGATGCGCTCCATGGCCCAGTCGATCTCGTCCTTGCTGATGACCAGCGGCGGGGCGAAGCGGACGACGGTGGCGTGGGTGTCCTTGCAGAGGATGCCGGCGTCGCGCAGCTCGTCGCAGTAGGGGCGGGCCAGGCTGGCCATCTCGACGCCGATGAGCAGCCCCTTGCCGCGCACTTCCTTGATGTGGTCGCTCTCGATGCGGCGCAGGCGGCCCATGAAATAGGCGCCCATCTCGCGCGAGCGGTCGACGAGGCCTTCATCGACCAGGACGTCGAGGGCGGCGCGGGCCACGGCCGAGCCGAGCGGGTTGCCGCCGAAGGTGCTGCCGTGGTCGCCGGGGCGGAAGAGGCCGAGCACGCGCCGGTCGGCCAGGACGGCCGAGACGGGGTAGAAGCCGCCGCTGAGGGCCTTGCCCAGGGTGACGACGTCGGGGCGCACGCCGTCGTGGTCGCTGCACAGCAGGGCGCCGGTGCGGCCGAGGCCGGTCTGGATCTCGTCGGCCATGAAGAGGACGTTGTGGGCGGCGCAGATCTCGGCCGCGCGCTTCAGGTAGCCGGCGGGGGGCACGTTGACGCCGCCCTCGCCCTGGATGGGCTCGACGAGGAAGGCGACGGTGTTGGGGGTGATGGCCTCGGCCAGCGCGTCGGCGTCGCCATAGGGGACCATCTTGAAGCCGGGGGTCAGCGGGCCGAACTCTTCCTTGTACTGCTCCTCGCTGCTGAAGCTGATGATGGAGATGGTGCGGCCGGCGAAGTTGCCCTCGCAGACGATGATCTCGGCCTGGTTGTCGGGCACGCCCTTCATCTGGTAGCCCCATTTGCGGGCGATCTTGAGCGCGGTCTCGACGGCTTCGGCGCCGGTGTTCATGGGCACGGCCATCTCGTAGCCGGTCAGCTCGCACAGCTGTTTGAGGAAAGGGCCCATCTGGTCGTTGTAGAAGGCGCGCGACGTGAGAGTGACGCGGCGCATCTGGGCTTCGGCCGCGGCGAGGATGCGCGGGTGGCAGTGGCCCTGGTTCACGGCCGAGTAGGCCGACAGGAAGTCGAGGTACTTGTTGCCGTCGACGTCGTAGACCCACGCGCCCTCGGCGCGCTCGATGACGACCTCGATGGGGTGATAGGTGTGGGCGGCATAGGTGTCGTCCAGCTTCATGAAATCTTCGCTTTTCATATTTCTTTCTCCTAGGGCGGCCGTTCAGTGGGAACTGGGCCGGGTGATGTTTCGCGCTGTACTAAAAAAGCCTGACTTCGGGGGGAAATCAGGCTTTGCTCGGACCTACGAATAATACGCAGGAAGGTCGTCTTGTATAAGGTTTATGCGTATCTCATTGGTTGCATTATACACCACCGGCGGCGCGTCTGTCGACTGGGCGGAGGAGGAAGACAGGCTTTTTCAGTTTTTGATGGACGGGACCAAAGGGTAGGGGCGAGGCAGCGGCGAAAGCATCTACGTTTTGCAGACCCAACTCCGCCCGCC
>JAACJX010000202.1 GCA_014237545.1 Ardenticatenia bacterium
TTCGCAACATCGCCATCATCGCCCACGTCGACCACGGCAAGACGACGCTGGTCGACGGCATGCTGCGCCAGACCAACGCCTTTCGCCAAAACCAGAACGTGGCCGAGCGCGTCCTTGACTCCAACGACCTGGAGCGGGAGCGCGGCATCACCATCCTGGCCAAGAACACCAGCATCGAATACAACGGCGTGACGATCAACATCGTCGACACCCCCGGCCACGCCGACTTCGGCGGCGAGGTGGAGCGCGTCATCAACATGGTCGACGGCGCGCTGCTGCTCGTTGACGCCGTCGAGGGGCCGATGGCCCAGACGCGCTTCGTGCTGCGCCAGGCGCTGGCCAAGGGGCTAAAGGTCATTCTCGTGGTCAACAAGATTGACCGCCCGGCCGCCCGCCCCGACCACGCCGTCAACGCCACCTTCGACCTGTTCATCGACCTCGGCGCGACCGAGGAGCAGGCCCATTTCCCGGTCATCTTCGCCAAGGCCACCGACGGCCGCGCCGGCTTCGACGCCGCCACCCTCGGCCCGGACCTAAGGCCGCTGTTCGACACCATCCTCGACCACATCCCCCCGCCGACCATCGGCGACGGGCCGACGCAGATGCTCGTCACTTCGCTGGAGTACAGCAACTACGTGGGCAAGATCGCCGTCGGCCGCCTGCTGTCCGGCAAGCTGCGCGCCGGGCAGACCGTGGCCCACATCGACCACCACGGCAACACGGCCACGAGCAAGATCACCAAGTTGTTCACCTTCCGTGACTTGCAGCGGCAGGAGCAGGCCGAGGTGCAAGCCGGGACCATTGTCGCCGTGGCCGGCGTGCCCGGCGTGGGCATCGGCGACACCCTGGCCGACCCCGACAATCCCATCGCCCTGCCGCCGATCAAGGTCGAGGAACCGACGGTGCGCATGGTCTTCCGCATCAACGACAGCCCCTTCGCCGGGCGCGAGGGCAAGTACGTCACCAGCCGCCAGTTGCGCGACCGGCTGATGCGCGAGCTGGAGAGCAACGTCGCCCTGCGCGTCGAGGACATGGAGAAGGCGGGCGAGTTCCTNGTCTCCGGCCGCGGCGAGCTGCACCTGGCNATCCTGATCGAGACGATGCGNCGCGAGGGGTATGAGCTGGCCGTCGGCCGCCCCGAGGTGATCTTTCGCGAGGGCGAGAACGGCGAGCGGCTGGAGCCGTTCGAGCAGGTCTACGTCGAGGCGCTCAACGACTACTGGGGCAGCGTGGCCGAGATGCTGGGCAAGCGGCGCGGCCGCATGCTCGACATCCGCTATGGCGACGACGGCACGGTCTACGCCGAGTACAGCGTGCCGACCCGCGGCATCCTCGGCTTCCGCCAGCCATTCCTGACCGCCACGCGCGGCACAGGCGTCTTCCATATGCTATTCGACGCCTACCTCCCCTACGCCGGGGACATCGACCACGCCGAATTCGGCTCGCTGGTGTCGCTGGAGTCCGGCCCGGTCAGCGGCTACGCGCTGGAGCATCTGACGGCGCGCGGCACGTTCTTCGTTCGGCCGTCGATCGACGAGGTCTATGCCGGGCAGGTCGTCGGCGAGCACATCCGCGACGAGGACCTGGTCATCAACGTCTGTCGCACCAAGAACCTGACCGGCCACCGCGCCAAGCCAACGGCCATTGTCGAGGCCCTCTCCCCGCCGCGCATCATGACGCTGGACGAGGCCATCGAATACCTGCACGAAGACGAGCTGCTGGAAGTGACGCCAGAGTCGCTGCGCATCCGCAAGATGGTCCTCGACCATAATATGCGCAACCGCGAGGCGAAGCGGGTGAAGTACGCCGACACCCCAAATTGAGTGAACCGCCAGTATACCGATCCGCCATCACCTAATAACCAGCGGGGTAAAGCTCCAGTCTGTTGGATGAAACTCTCTATAGCTGACGCTCACCGCATGGGTGGCATCCGGCATAGTGACAGTATTGCCGTTGGCGATGCTGCNATTGTTATTCGTACCGCTCCAGCCGGAGACGATCCAACCGGAAGCGGGCGAGGCGACCAGATGGATCAGCTCNCCGGCGCTATAATGGCCGGTGGGGCAGAATACTGAGTTGGCCGGAACGGCCGCCGGATTACCGCCCTGCCCTGTGTGGGTGAGGGTCAGAGCGTGGCAAGCCGCCGGATAGCGACGAACAAAGATATCGTTGGCACCGTTATAGTTGTCCATCCAGGCGACGATGGGCAGCTTGTTGGGACCGGTGGCCATCGAAGGATATGACGCATAACCGGGATCATCGGTGATGCCGCGCCCGGTGGCCGAGCCTTCATCCATCTCGACCCATGCCGATCCGTTCCAGCGCTTCACAAAGACATTCTCATCGGTTTCCCACAGCGTATTTCGGACCCCCCAGGCAACGATTGGCTCTCCACCGGGGCCAATAACCAGCGACGGATCGGTTGAAGAGGTGCTTTCAGGATTATAGCTAATGCCGTCACCAGCGGCCGAACCGGCGCCCACTTCCGCCCAGGACGAACCATTCCAGCGACGCACGTNAATAGCCACAACCATTTCATTGCCGTTTCTATAGAACAACTCTGTCCAGGCCACGACGGGCTTGCCATCTGAACCGACAGCTACCGTGGGACTACTGGAAATGTTGGGGGTGTTACTGATGCCGCCACCGGAGGCCGAACCGGTCCCTAATTCCGTCCACGCCGACCCATTCCAGCGTTTTACNTAGATCTCCCTACGATTGCTCACGGGNTCCATAACCTGGGCCCAGGCGACAACAGGCATCTTGTCCGGGCCGANNGCCAGGGAAGGGGCGCTGGAACCTTCCAACGTGTTGCTAANACCCCCACCGGANGCCGAGCCGGCGCCCATCTCCACCCAGGCCGACCCATTCCAGCGCTTNATGAAGATGTTCCAGGGGTTNNAAANNGNATCNCTGGGTCCCGACCAGGCAATAACAGGCACGCCGTCAGGGCCGATGACCAGGGATGGCGAATAGAATTCGCTGGAGCCGTTACTAATTCCAACGCCGGAGGCCGAGCCGGCGCCCATCTCTACCCAGGCAGAACCATTCCACCGCCGCACGTAGATTCCACTCTTCCAATAATCATATTCGTCTTGCCAAGCCACAACCGTCGCCCCGTCTGGACCAATGGCTAGTGATGGATTACGAGAATTGCCTCTATTATTGCTGACGCCACCGCCGGAGGCNNAGCCGGCGCCCATCTGCACCCAGGCCGAGCCGTTCCAGCGCTTNACATAGATCTCCCAGTCACCACTACTGTTATCCTCCCANGCGACAACGGGGTTGCCATCCGGGCCGACGGCCAGAGAGGGATAGGCCGCCTTGCCTGTGCTGCTGATGCCACCGTGGCTGGAAGAGGAGTTTTGACCCATTTCTACCCAAGCCGAATCGTTCCAGCGCCGTAAATAGATTTCCGAAACGCCGTCAGCGCTGTCACGCCAGGCTACGACGGGCTTGCCATTGATACTGACAGCCAAAGAGGGGAGTCGCGCGCTTCCTTGATTGCCGCTGATGCCGTCGCCGGAAGCCGAACCGGCGCNCACCTCCGCCCAGGTCGCCCCGTTNNAGCGTTTGACGAAGACCCGCATATGAATGCGCGACTCCCAGGCGACGATAGGCGAATTATCGGGGCCGATAGCCAGGGAGGGAGAGTGGGCGGAGTCGTCGNTNTTGCCGATCCCGACCGTGGTAGCTGAGCCGGCGCCGACCTCCACCCATGCCGAACCGTTCCAGCGCCGTACGAAGATNCTGGCAGCCTCTTCAGTGTGATCGGACCAGGCCACAACGGGCGCGCCATCGAGGCCAATGGCTAACGACGGGGAATAAGAGCCTGTTTTATTGTTGCTGATACCGCCGCCGGAGGCCGACCCCGTGCCCATCTCGACCCATGACGAGCCGTTCCAGCGCTTGGCATAGATCTCCCAATTGTTGTTGCTGAGAACTTGCCAACTAACAACGGGTATGCCGTCGGGGCCGATAGCCAGTGAAGGGTCAGACGATAACTCTGCCCCCCCGCTAATTCCAACACCGGACGCCGAGCCAACGCCTGTCTCTATCCAGGCTGAGCCGTTCCATCGCTTTACGTAGATCCAGCCCGTTCCGGCCAAGGCTTCAGACCAGGCAATNATGGGCATCTTATCGGGGCCGATAGCCAGCGAGGGGTTGTAGGAATATGATTCTTCACTGTTGCTAATGCCGCCTCCGGAGGCTGAATCGGCGCCATTTGCCACCCAGGCGGAGCCATCCCAGACCTTCACGTAGATCTCCCCCGGAGAGTGTTCGTTCTGGCTCTCCACCCAGGCGACGACAGGCCGGCCGTCACTGGCGACAGCTAATGAAGGTTCAGTTGATCGAGTCGTAGTATCGCTGATGCCGCCCCCGGAAGCCGAACCCGGACCCATCTCCACCCAGGCCGAGCCGTTCCAGCGCTTCACATAGATCTCCCAATTCTCGTTGTTCTTCTCTTCCCACGCGATAACTGTTGTACCGTCGGAGCCGATGGCCAGCACTGGGTTTTCTGACAAGCCAAAGGTTTGGCTGATGCCCGCGCCGCGGGAGGCGGAACCGGGGCCGGCCTCTAACCAGCCGCCGTTGGCTTCCGCGGCCGGCGTTGGCGCGGCATTCAGCACCCCTACGCCCAACGTCAAACCAATGAGCAGCACTAGGAAACCGAAGCGCAAGAAACGTATCATTTTGACTCCCCCGAAACTCATGGCTCAAAATCCACGCGCCCCTCTGCAGGGCTTACTGAATATTATCTTGCGCCACGGAATAATCAACTTCGAGCCCCACACGCTTGTTGCCCTCTATCTGGCTCCGACATCGGCCGCGCGCCACATCTCGCCGGTCGATATCACCCTCGCTTGCGGCTGTGCCTGCCGGGTGTAGGGACAAAAATCCTTTCTAAGCCCGCCATGAAACGGCCGCGGTTAGGGGTGTAGNATTTTCATGCTGTGCTATACTCCCGCCGCCTGAGACAAACGGCTTCACCCGACATCTTCCATTCACCTCAGCCCGACAGGCCTGCCCCAACAATCACATACGGAGGTATTGATTTTGATTTTCGCACACGGCGGCACGATTCGCCGCGCATCCTTGTTCCTTGCTTTAACGTTCCTCATCCTGACCATTACCCTGGCCGGCCGGGCGGCCGTCCGGGCTGATTCAGCCGCGCCGGAGGCGACGCTGGCCTACAGCTCCTACCTCGGCGGCAACAACGACGATGCCGCNTGGGACGTCGCCGTTGATGGCCAGGGGAATATCTACGTCGTCGGCTACACCTATTCCAATGATTTCCTCGGCCGGAACGTCACCATCAGCGGCGATTCCGACATCTACGTGGCCAAATTCAACCCGGCCGGCAATGTCTTGCTCTACATCACCCTGTTCGGCGGGCCGTCGGACAACGAATACCCCAGCGCGATCGAGGTCGACGGCCAGGGCAATGCCTACGTCTCCGTCTACAACCTGGGCGACGATATCCCACTAAAGAACCCGCTGTGGGGGGAGTACGCCGACGGCAATCAGAACGGGGCGCTGTTCAAGCTCGACGGCGCGGGCAAGCTGGTTTACAGCACGCTGATCCCGCTCGATATGTTTTCCAAGGTGCGGATCAACGACGAAAACCTNGCCGTCGACGCGGCCGGNAATGCCTACCTCGTTGGCACGCAGTACACCGACTTCGACGACCGCTACCAAATCGGGTTGCTGAAGATCAACCCGTCCGGCACGGCGCTCCTGCTGGAGAGGTATGTCGGCGGGCCGGGCGATGAGTCGGGCCTGGCGATCGACGTGGACAGCGCCGGCGGCATCTATGTCGCCGGGACGACGGAATATAGCGACACGTTCCCNACCACGGCCAACGCCCACCAGCCGCAGTGCGGNGACNTCGCTTACGGCGNCGGTTCCTCGTGCGAACTGGACGGCGTGGTGGTCGCGTTCAACGCCGCGGGCAACGTNGTCTACAGCAGCTATCACGGCGGCGGCCGTTTCGATTACCCGCTGACCATCGGTGGCGACGGCAAGGGCAGCATCCTGCTCGCCGGCGACACGAATTCGGCCAAGTTCCCGCTCGCCAATGCCCTGCAGGCAAGCTGCCCGACCGATCAATGGGGCGACTGCCAGCAATTCCGCGGGTTCGCTAGTCTGATCAAGCTCAACCCCACCAAGGCCACGCTCGCCTACTCCACTTACCTTGGCTCAACCGAAAAAGACAGCAGCACCAGCGTGCGCAAGGCCGCGCTCGACGCCAGCGGCCGGGCGACCGTGACCGGCTACACCAACGGGCAGGCCTTCCCCACCGCTGAGGCCATTCAGCCCCAACTGGCCCCCGGCATCTGCGGGTCTTCCGGCCCGGAGCGATATTGCGACGACGCTTTCGTCGTGACTCTATCCGCGACAGGCGGGCTGGCTTTCGGCACCTACCTGGGGGGCGGGGATGATGATTACCCGCAAGGCTTGGCCGTCCACAGCGATGGCGCGATCTATCTGGCCGGTCTGACTGAATCGAGCAACTTCCCGGTGACGGCCGGGGCGCTGCAGCCCAACAGCCTGCCGATGACCGACGGGTTCATCGCCCGGATCGACCGTGGCGGCAGCCCGCCGCCGCCACCCACCGGGCCGCACATCTTCCTGCCGATGGTGATACGCTAACTCAAAGACGACGCATTAGGACAAGCACACCCTGGAAATCGGCGTAATTTCCGAAAACTGGGTGGTCTTTCACAATAAATGACAAAAAAAGGATGCGGCCGACTGGTCGCATCCTTTTTATTCAAGCCTCGGCTTATTCCTACGGCCGGGCGACGACGATTACCGTCCCGTTGCTGTCGCTTTCGGGATCGTGATTGGCCGCGCTGCTATACGTNCCGCCCGACACGGTGACCCCGGTCACGGTGAACGTGGCGCTGGTGGATGTGAGGTTCGTCTTGGACACGCTGCACTGCCCGGCGGCGTTGGTCGTGCACGAGCCGCTGCCCTTGGCCCCGCTGCTCCACGCGCCGGACACCGAGGCATTGNCCACCGGCGCATGATTGCTGTCGTGGATGGTGATCATGACGGTTGCGTTCCACTTGTTGCGGCTGGTCGACGTGCTGCCGTCGAGATCGCCGACGTGGACGACGAGGCTGGGCGCGGGCGTGGCCGTCGGAGTGACCGGCGTGGCCGTGGGAGTGACCGGCGTGGCGGTGGGCGTCACCGGCGTCGCCGTGGGCCCCGCGCCAAACGCGCCATCGACCACCAGCGCGAACGGCTGCGGCCCGTTAGGCACGTTGGCCCCCTGCACGCTGACCGTCCACGTTCCGGCCGCGGCCGATTGCACGTACACGTTCTCGACGTTGTTGACGCTGTCGGCCGTGCCGCCCGTCGCTGACCAGCCGCCGCTNAACACGTTNCCGCGNNANGTCGCTCACGCCCGGCGCGGTGACCANNAGNTTGAGGTTGTTCACCAGGTTCAGGCTGGCNGCGTCGGTNGACGGGTAGTCGCTCCAGACCAGCGTTACCTTGAAGGGCTGCCCNGCCGTGCCGACGTTGAACTGCTGGCTGGCGTTGCCGCCCGTGCCGATGCCCGTCGNGTTGTCAACGTACTGGTGGCTGCCGTCGGTGGCCGCGGCCGCGTTCACCCGGCCCCAGCCCTCGTGAACGTTGGGGATGGGGAAGTCGTTGTCGTTCGCGCCGTCGTTGTTCTCGTCCANCATGTCGACCGCCGAGTTGATGAGTGTCGCCTTCACCAGGGCCGCGCTGGCGTTGTAGCCGGCGGTCTTCTGGTAGAAGTCGCGCACCACGGTGGCCGCGCCGGCGGCGATGGGGTTGGACATGGACGTGCCGCCCATCCACTTGTAGTCGGCGTTCAGCGGCATGCCCCAGCCGTCGTACTGGTACGCGCCGTTTTGCGGGTTGGTCGAGCCGCCGTAGGCCTGCCGGTAGAGGCCGGAATAGCCGGAGAGGATCCACGAGCCGGGGGCCACGATGTCGGGCTTGATACGGCCGTCGTCGGTCGGGCCGCGGCTGGAGAAGCTGGCCATCTGGTCCTGGTTGCCGGCAGTCGGGTCGTTGCTCAGGGGCGCGGCGGTGAAGCCCCAACGCGTGCCCGTGCCCAGCAGGTTTTGCCCGCCCATCGAGGCGCAGGTCTGGCCGGACTGGTAGGCGTCGGTCGAGGTATAGGGCAGGCCCNTGTCGCACGGGAAGCCGTCGGCCCGCTGGTTCTCGCTNGCNCCCACNGTGATGACGTTCTTGGCCGTGGCCGGCGCGCCGATGGAGTCGTTGTCCACCACGCCGTTGTTGTTGGCGTCGACGCCGGAATTGCCGGCCGAGAAGGTGATCGTCATGTCGCGGTGGGTCCAGATGAAGTCGTCGGTATTGGCGCTGTTGATGGTGTAATCCCCCGCCACGGCCGCGCCCCACGAATTGGAATGGATGCGCGCCCCGGCCGAGTAGGCCTGCTGGTACAGGTCNCGCAGGTCGGCCGGCAGACCGGTCAGGAAGTAGCCGCCGGCCGGGTAGCCGCCGAACAGCTGGCAATAGAAGGAGACCGAGGCGTAGTTCTCGGTGGCCTGGAAAACCATCCGGGCCGCCGGCGCGCCGCCCTTGCCCACGCCGCCGGCCCCGCCGTCGCTCAGGACAGACGCGGCCGTGTGCGTGCCGTGGCCGCTGTCTACGTCGATCGCGCCGTCGTTGGTGATCGACTGGAAGCAGCCGCCGGCCGCGCCAGGCCAATTGTAGATGGCTGTCACCCGCGACGAGGGAATGTCGGGNTGGGCCGTCGTGGCCGTGCCGCCNCCGATGCCGGTGTCGGCCACCGCGGCGATCTGCGTCGAGCCGTCGTAGCCGCTGGCATTGGCGGTGTTCGTGCCGACGATCACGCCCGCGCCGGAATCGTTGTGCTTTTCGGGCAGCACATACGGCTCAATCCAGGCTACGTCCAGCACTTGGGCGATGGCCTGCACCTGCGCCGCGTCCGCGCCGACGAGCAACAGCTCACGGTCGCGCTCGAGGACGGTNNCGCCGCTGCGGGCGATGGCGGCCGTGGTCCGCCCGGCGTCGGCGCCGCGCTCCACGCGCACCCGCAGCAGGTTCAGACCGTCGGGGTCAACCCGCGGGCTGATCTTGAACGCCGGCTGGAAGACGCCCACCCAGGCCACTGACTCCAACTCGGCGGCGCGGGCGGCCTGAGCCGGATTCATGCGAACCTTGAAGGCATAGTCGGGGATATAATCGAGCAAATCGCCGCCCAGAGCGGACACCTGGGCTTTCCATGCTTCCTCCACCGGCCCGACGAACTGGACNATGTAATAGCCGCGCGTGCCGGCGGCGTAATTTGCAACCTCAAGGCCGGGCGGGATCATGAGGGACTCACCCGCCGCCGGCGTGAATGTGCCGGCCTGCAGGCGGATCGGTTGGGGGTCTTGCTGCGCCGCTCGACTGGTTGGCCCCCCACTGAAATACAACAAAAATCCCGCAACGAGGATTGCCACAAAAAGAAACATCGATCTCAGGCGCATCACTACCTCCGTTTTTAAATTACCGATCCGATTTGCGCCGGCCCGATCCACTGCCAGCCGGCCTCCATCAACCGCTCGAAAGTTATATCAACCCCGACAGGCACGCAAGGGTTTTCCCCTAGCTCTTTGGTACTAATTGAAGTCGAAATGGGCGAGGAAGGTGGGGAAGCACAGGTTTCTTCGTCTCAGGCGGTACGGTTCCCCCGCCTACACGCCGGAAGGCGGTTGTATCCTGCTCAACCGCGCAGGAAATCAGCTACCAGCCGGTTGAATTCCTCCGGCCGCTCCATGTTCGGCAGGTGCGTCAGGCCGGACATGACGACCCGCTGCACCTCGGGCAGCTTGTCGGCCAGAAAGTCGGCCGCGGCCACCGTTCGAGGCGTGTCCAGCCCGCCGTGGATGACCAGCACCGGCAGATCGACCTCCCCCGTCCGGCCGGCGGCCGGGCGCTCCGGCGGCATCTCCGTGCCGACGCCCTCATTGGCCAGGGCGATGGCATTCATATCGGCTGCCAGAGCGCGCACGGCAGGGTCCACGTCCTCCGGCGCGCGGTAGGGGCCGTCGATCCAGATCTGCATCTCCAGCTCGTTGACAAGGGCCAGGTCGCCGGCGGCGTCGGCCGCGTGCAGCTGTTCGGCTTGCGGCGGCGGCGGGCCGTCATACGGCAAGCCGCTGACGGCCGGCGACGCCAGTACCAGCCGCTCCACCCGCTGCGGATGCGCCAGCGCGAAGTCGAGCGCCGTCTTGCTGCCCTGCGAGCAGCCGACCAGCGAGGCGCGTTCGATTCCCAGATGATCCAGCAGCGCCGCCAGGTCGTCGCGGTGGGAGAACGGCCCCGCCGCCGGCGGCGTCCGGCCATAGCCGCGCATGTCGTAGCGGATGACCCGGAACCACTTCGAGAGCGGCGCGAATTGGCCTTCCCACATGCGGCTGTCGGCGATGCCGGCGTGGAGCAGCACGACCGGCGGCCCCAGGCCGGCCATCTCGTAATGGAAGGTTGTGCCGTTCAGGCCGGCCGTGCCGGTTATTGATTTCATGAAAGATCGTTGCCTCTAGTAGGGGCGGGACAATGCGGCCGATGCCCCCAGTCATACGGATCTATGCTGTGGCCGCGTTGTCTCGCCCTCTTTGGTCCAATGGCAGAGGGCGAGACAACCGGCTACTGAATGAAGACAGTTTGACAATGTTCGCCGCGCCGGTTGTCCCGCCCCTACGCATTTCCGTGTTATGAATCAAAGCTCAGGCCAGCCAATCGGCCATCCGCATGTACACCTCGCGCCGCCCCAGCAGATCGAGGTGGTTCATGCCGTAGGCGATCCAGCTGTTGGTGTCGTCGAAGGTGAGGCAGCGGTCGGGCGACGGGTGCCGTCCCAGGGCGCTGTCGAGCGGCACGAGGCCATCGCCCAGCAGGCGAGCCGCGGCCGTGTTGGCCCGGCGGCCGAGCGCGGCGGCGATGGTGTAGGCGCGCACGCCGGCCGGCGGCGGCACGTGGCAGCGCNTGTCCGGCGCGGGGGCGAAGCGGTCGCGGCCAGCCCAGTCCTGATCGACCAGGTTGCTATAGCGCAGGNCGGTGATGCCCGCGCTGCGCCGCCGCCCCAGCCGGCCGAACGCGCCGATGTAGGGCGTGGCGTCGATCAATGCGTTGAGCAGCGCTCCCTGCCGCTCCAGTGGCACGCCGTGGTGGGGCGTGCCCAGGAAGACGGTCGCCCGCAGCGGGTCGAGCCAGCGGTGGCCGGCCGCCGCGCCATAAAAGCACGCGCTGCGCGCGACGAGGCCGCCCATGCTGTGGCCGATGAGGACCAGCTCCTCGACCGGCTCCGGCCAGACGTCGACCAGCGCCTCGAGCATCACCGCCAGGCCGCGGCCGTTGGCGCTGATGTGCAGGCCGCTGTTGTAGTTGAGGTAGACGGGGGAGTAGCCCAGGTCGCGGGCCAGCGCTGCGCCGTGGTCCCAGGAGCCGCTGGGATCCTGGCCCCGATAGCGGGCCTCGCCGCGCGCCCAGCCGTTGCCGTTCATGCAGAGGCCGTGGACCAGGACGGCCACCTTGCGCCGCGGCGGAGCCAGCGCGTCGTCGCCATAGACGAACGACATGGGCAGCGCCAGCGGGCTGTCGGTCTCATCCAGGTAGTCGCCCCACAGACCGTTGAGGACGGCCAGAACAGCTGCCGCTGGGGGGAGTCGTCGGGCCGCTCCAGCAGCTCGCTGACCTGGGCCAGCGTCCCGGCCGCGCCGCCGCCGATGAGCCGCGCCGCGCCGCGCAGGGCCTCGGAGGTGCGCGGGGCGATCTGGCCCACCGGGCCCCGCCGC
>JAACJX010000510.1 GCA_014237545.1 Ardenticatenia bacterium
ATCGCCGGCGACCTTCTCCACGCAGCAGTACTGGGACAAGGCAGCTGAGTACGAAGCCCACAAGGCGGCCGAACAGGAAGCTGCTCGAGAGGCCGCTCTACTGGACGAACCGGAATGGTCCTATTACACAGAGCAGTATTGGGCCAAAACCCGATAGCGCATACCACTTAAATGAAAAGAAAGCCCCGTCCAGATAAGACGGGGCTTTCTTTTTGTCTTACTGCTGAGCAGTAGGTCTTCCTGGGTAGGATGCCTCAAGTGCTTCCCGAACTCTTTTACCCATATCAGCCGTGCTGATCGCGAGTTCGCCGGGCCGGGCAATGTCGGCCGTTCGCGCCCCTTCGGCAAGCACGCGTTCGACGGCGCTCTCGATGCAGGTTGCCTCAGCCACAAGACCCAGCCTCAAACGCAGCAGCATCGCCGCACTCAGGATCGTTGCCAGGGGGTTCGCAATACCCTTGCCGGCAATATCTGGCGCGCTCCCATGTATTGGTTCATAAAGTCCGGGTTGGCCTGGGTTGCCCAATGAGGCCGAAGGCAGCATTCCCAAAGACCCCGAAATCATCGAGGCTTCGTCGGAAAGGATGTCGCCGAACATATTCTCGGTAACGATCACGTCGAAATCGGCCGGGCGTTGGATGAGATACATCGCGCACGCATCGACCAGGATATGCTCGCAGGATACGGTGGGAAACTCCGCGGCGACCTCAACGGCAATCTCGCGCCATAGCCGAGACGAGGCCAGGACGTTGGCTTTATCGACAGAAGTCACCTTCTTCCGCCGTCCCTCGGCCAGTTCAAATGCCAGATGGAGCACGCGCCGAATCTCACTCTCTTTGTAGCGCATCGTATCAACGGCCGCGCGCCCGCCATCGATCGTCTCCTGGCCTTGCGGCTGGCCGAAATAGAGGCCGCCGGTCAGTTCACGGACGATCATGATATCCACGTCGCGCACTCTATCGGGCCGCAACGGGCTGGCATCGATGAGCGCGCTGCACACAGATACGGGTCGCAGGTTGGCGTAGACGCCCATTGCCTTTCTTAGCGCCAACAACCCCTGTTCCGGCCGAACGGGCGCCTTCGGGTCGCTCCACTTGGGGCCACCGACCGCGCCCAGAAGCACGGCATCACTGTCGAGGCAGGCCTTAAGGGTGTCCTCGGGCAGGGCGGAGCCGGTTGCGTCGATGGCGCACCCGCCGATTAACCCGTCTGGGAACGCAAACACGTGACCGAATAGCTTGGCGACGTGTTCGAGCACGAGTCGCGCCTCGATGACGATTTCCTGGCCGATCCCGTCGCCGGGTAGAAGCATTATCGTAGCTTTCATAGTGTAAAATTCGTATAGCGATGTAGCTTTCAGGGGCTGTAACGTTGAAGAATCTCTATCGCAGCGGCAATTTAATGTTCGACTTTTAAGCTGACGACCCTGCCGCTGGTCGCCCGCGCCAACTCATCAGGCCTGATCGAGAAAACAGTGTTAGGCGTTCCGCCGGCCGCCCAGACTATCTCATAGCGCGTCAGATCCTCGTCGATGAACATGGCTGGCGAAGCAGCGTGACCGAAAGGGGGCACGCCACCGATTGCGAAGCCGGTGGCCGCGCGGACGGTCTCGGCGTTGGCCCGCTCGACTTGCTTTCGCCCGACGTTGAAAAGCTCAGCCAGTTTTCGTGTATCCAATTGATTGCTTCCCGATACCAGCGCGATGACTGGCTCTCCCTTTACAGTGAATACCAGACTTTTCACGATTTGGCCGACAGCACAGCCGATGGCAGCCGCCGCTTCTTCGGCCGTGCGCGTCGATTGTGCAAAGGATACTATGTCTATTGATAGCCCAAGCTGTTTGGCCGCGTCGGCTACGCGTTGGGCGGATGGGTGCAGTTCATGACTCGCCATAACTGTATTAATGGATTAGGGCATACTCCATACTGTCGGCCAGGGCACGCCAGCTGGCGTCGATGATATTGGGGCTGGCGCCGACGGTGCTCCAGCGGCGCGCGCCTTGCCGGGTTTCAATGAGAACGCGCGTCGTCGCCGCCGTGTTGTTTTCGCCGTCCAGGATTCTAACCTTGTAATCCTCGAGGCGCACGCCGCTGATTTGGGGGAAAACGCCGATGAGCGCCTGCCGAAGCGCGGCATCGAGGGCGTTCACCGGCCCGTTGCCTTCGGCGACAGTGTGCATGATTTTGGGCCCGACGCGTACCTTCACTGTTGCTTCCACGATCGTGCCGCGCCCGCGCCGGCGCTGGACCATCACCCAATAATCGGTCATCTCGAATGGCGGCACGTAGGCGGGATGCGTTCGCCGCAGCATCAATTCGACCGACGCCTCGGC
>JAACJX010000172.1 GCA_014237545.1 Ardenticatenia bacterium
CACCCGACAGGCGGGCCATGTACCTTGCCGGAATCCATGCCACGCCGCCCACCTGTCAGGTTCGACCTTGGAATCGGCAACAACTTGCGCACCTGTTGAGTTGATATGTTATGATAGGCGCATTCTGAGTGAGAGGTTTCCCCTATGCATGCCCTCGATGTCCTCAAATACGGTAACCTGACAGTCCTACGCGCGCTCAAGCGGCTCCCTGAAGAAGATTGGTCTACGCCCAACGTCTGCGGGGTGTGGTCGGTGCGCGAGATCGTCGCCCACCTGGCCTCGTTCGAATACGCCCTGGTCGACGCGCTGAGCGTGGCCCGCGGCGGGCCGGTCGGCCCCACGCTGGCCGAACTGCTGCGCGACGGGCAGGCCTTCAATGACAAGCAGGTGGCCGCCCGCGCCGGCCTCTCCCCGGCCGAGACGCTGGCCGAGTACGAGAAAGTGCAGGCGCAGACGATGGAGCTGACGGCCGCGCTGCCGTCGTCGCTGTTCTACAACACCGGCTTCCTGCCGGCCTACGGCATGGAGTATGACCTGGAGGACTTCATCGCCTACTCTTTCTACGGCCACAAGCGGGAGCACGCGGCGCAGGTGATGGTGTTTAGGGATGGGATTGGGCGGTAGGGTTGGGGAAGAGGGATAATAAGGACGCTAGTTGGGAGAAAACACTCGCCCTGGTTGCCGCTGTCTGCACTCACAGTCCTATCTAAACCAATATCCCCAAATTTAAGTATGGTCACTCATGACGGCGGCCGCTCCTGGAGATTAATAATGCAACCCGCCAACAGGAAGCGTCCATTCGTGCTGGCTGCTTTCTACGTGCGATTGCCTTGCGCAAATATTCATGAGAAACCGTTGATCTCTTTTAACGGCGAAGCATGGCAACCAATTCGGTTCAACCGATTCTGCGATTAGCCACTATCTTTTTGAAAAGAGGCAGAAATGTTAATCGAACAAAGCAAACTTCATCCCCAGTCACTTGAGGGTCAAATTGCCGTGGTCAGCGGTGCGGGCAGAGGTATTGGGTTCGAAACCGCCCGGGCATTACTATGGTTAGGCGCTCGTGTCGTCATTGCCGAAGTCGACGAAAGCCTTGCCCGCCAAGCTGAAATAGAGCTCGGCAGACAATTCGACCCCAACAAGATTCTAGCGCTCACGACTGATATCGGTGATGAAGCTGGTGTGAAGCAAATGGCCCGCAGCATCTTTGAGCATTTTGGTCAAGTCGATATCGTAGTCAACAACGCGACGGTGACCCCCATGGGTGCTGTGTGGGATGTCCCTATCGAGCAATGGGATCGTAGCTATCGAGTCAATCTGCGGGGGCCGGTACTTCTGGCACAAGCGTTCGTTCCCGATATGCTCAAACGAAATTATGGCGTTTTTGCCTGTGTATCATCGGTCGGCCAGGCCTACATGGGTGCTTATGAGAGTTTCAAAGCCGCTCAACTGCATCTGGGGAATACACTCGACGCCGAATTGGAGAATACAGGTGTGTGCGCGTATACCATCGGACCAGGTCTGGTACACACCCCAGGGGCCGAAGCCGGGATCAGGGTATTAGCCCCACTCTATGGCAAATCCGTCGAAGAATTTTATGAACTTAGTCAAGCTCATATCCTCACGGTGGAAGAAGCGGGAACCGGATTCGCCGTTTCCGTGGCGCTGGCATCTCAGTTTCGCGGCCAGGAGATCAGCTCCAGACAAGCACTGATCGCTGCCGGGATTTCTTCGGCCCCGGACAAGACCAAAGCTGGCGACCCAACCACGTTCGAGTTTGATTCGGCCGCAGCCTTATCCCTTTGTCGACGCGTCAAGGACACCTTGAATGAACAATCTTCAGGTTGGTCTAAGCGTTCAGTGTTCGAGAGGCAGTGGATGTTTCGAGATTTTAAAAAGAACGCGGGGATGCCGGTCGACCAATGGCAAAAGGCCCTTACGCAGCTTGAGACAGTGCTCGAGAGTGGGGATGCGCTGACTGCTCAACAGATGGCTATTCCCATTGATAATCTCGCGCATTATTACAAGCACCTGATGCAACTCGCAGAAGGATATGAAAAAGACCCTGTCAAACTCAGCGAACAAAAGCGCATTATGCAAGGATGGGTTGATGAGGTTGACGATCTGACGAGAAGTATGCACCAGTAGATACAGCATTGGAGAAGCCCAGCCTTCCTTTATTGGGGAGGAGGACTACTATCAATTAATATCTTTAAATATTGCTGTTAATTCTGGCTAGTTCTACGGATAACGCCACGGCTACGGCAACAACTCAAGCCGCGTAAACCCCACGCTCAACTCGCGGGAGTCGGGGTTCTGACCATCGGTGACATCCACCGGGCGGTCGGCCCGGGCAAATCGCAAGACCATCTCGTTCCAACCCGCTTGAACCAGTCCGGGCGGGATGGCGATCTCGCCGCGCCAGGCATTGCAAGAGTCCCAGCGATGGGACGCGACGATCTGCTCGTCAACGACGAAATCTACCTGCTGCTGAGGCTCGCCTTCGACGCAGAGCGGAAACGCTTCAACGGCAAAACGCGCCTCTTTGTCGTTTGTCGATACCCACCGCACGCGACTCTCACGCCCCATTGCCCATATTCCCCACTCTTCCAAGTCGGACCAGTTACCGGCCATTCGATTGTTGATGGCCGGCATTTCGGGAGGGGCTACTTCGAGGACACAGATAGGATAGTTCCAGGGCGGTTCCGGCGCAGCCTCAAAACAGCCTTTGGCCGTTAGTTCGGACGTTCCCTCGGCCAGATTCTTTATCGATTCCTTGGGCGTCGTGTCCATGTGCAACAAAACATAGCGGATGCCATAGCCGCGCAAGAGCCATGGAAACTCCTCCTCGTTCTCCGGATCGGGGTGGTCAGTGAACCAATCGAGCAGGAAATCGGTATGCACCGGCAACATGCTGCCTCCGCCGCTGGCGATGGGCTGGCCATGCAGCAAGGTCGCCCATATAGTTGGACCGCCAAAACTGGGGATTTGGATGTTTTGGGAGATGGCGCGCACGTCTAATACCAATTGGCTCATCACAAGTTTCCTTAGCACAGCCCCCAAGGCTACTCCCCACAACGCAAGCCCATTTCAAGGGTAACGATTCCACAATCGCTGCAATGGCGCTATGGCTAGTGACATGCGGGCCTGCCTATGCTATTATGTTTGAAGGAGCAGTAGGGAGCCACGAATGACCGCCGCCCCGCGTCGGTGTTGTATACATCTCATTCTTCCTGGCAGGCAGCAAAACTTACCGGAGCTTTCTTCGAGGCTGGATATGACCACAGTACCAGCCGCGCTTGCGGCCGTTGCAAGTTGGCTCTGCCTCTACCAGCCCCAGGCGCTCTGTGCCCGAAATCCGATATATACGGATATCGCCGTTGCGTTGTTACATGAGCATCCTCGCCGGTCATAAGTCGGCGTAGTTCCCAACAGCACCAAGCTGCTAAACCTTTCCAATCCATCCATAACAGGCGTTAAGTTTGACGGCTCTGGTTCATGTCATCCACCGAGAATGTTCAGGTTCTGAGCTTTTCAGAAGGAGCAAAAAAATGAAAAGGCAACTGATTCCCAACCGACAACTTTTCGTGATTGCCCTGTCGCTCGTCCTGTTGGCGAGCAGCGCTACCTGGATTCTGACCCAGGTCGAAGCGGCATCAGGCGCGGCGAACGGTTCGATCATGGACAAGGTCGACGATTTTACGGAAGTCCTGAAGGAAGCCGGGTTCAGCCTGACGCCTGGCGAGTTCACCTATTGGGATATGGTTAAAGCGACCTGCCAGGGCGAGGCGCCGCAGGCCGGCAACAATCCCTGGCCGAATGTGTACCTCAGCTTGCAGCTTCCGCCGCACCCGGGCGTGACGCCGCCGCTGCCGATCGACCGGTATTGGCAACTCGACAAGGATGAGGCCATCGTGCTGGTGGGGCGAACGCCTCCAGGCGTGGCGTTCTTCCACTACCAGGTGTTCGCGATCATGGTGCCCGGCATCGACCACCGCATGATGCTGCCCGTCGGCGACGCGATCAACATGCGGACGATCAACACAATCGGCCCCGAAGCGAACAATCGGCCCATCGTCTACATCATCACCGGCAACCGCGAGACCGAGCGCCGGGTACGGGCGGCCGCCCGGAAGGCGGGCTATCCCGCGTCAATCATCAATGTCGAAGCGATCTCGCCGGTGATCGCGCCGCTGGGCACCGGCGCCGAAGGCTCCTGGTTCGTGCTGGTCAACCGCCTCGCCGTGACCCAGGACCCCCCGGCAGTTGAAGCCTATGCCAAGAACCCGCCCTATGAGGCTTACCGCCTCACGCCGAATCAGCCGATAGGGGACGACCCGGAGCCGGTTCCCGTGCTGCGGGTGCAGGGCACCGGGCAAACGGAGATGCCCCTGTATCCCTCCCTGAAGCTTCTGCGCCAGGCCATCCTGGACAGCTACGCCGGCCTGCCGTTGAAAGAACTCGATACTGCCATCTCGCACGACACGCCGCTGCCGGACATGCATGAGGCGGTCGGCGAGAAGCCATATGTCGGCTTGCAGCGGGGCATAGACGTGTTCGGAGCCAGCCGCGACAACGTCACTTTGACCTCCTACCCCTGGTTCATGCTCCGGGATGGCGAGGATGAGTTCGTGATCGTCTACGGCGCCAACCACGAGACGACGGGCAAGGCAACGTATACCAGCTTCACCCTGTACGCCGACAAGGATCGCTGGCTCGGGCTGAAGGACAGCACCATCACGAGCAACAACTATGACGCGGACGGGCAGCCCGGCGACAGCGCCCGCCGGTTCCTGTGCCCCGACGACCCGAGCCAGTGCCCCGCAGACGTCAAGTACCTGTATGCCTGGAAAGTAGCGCGCAACTGCAACGGGGAAGATTTCTGCATGGAGTTGAAGGCCGAGTTCGTGGACATGAACGGCCAGGCGTATGAATGCAACCTCTACGACTGGTACAACTTTGAGGAGGGCCAGCCGCTCATCGGCCCGTTCGATCCGGACGACGCGGAGATGAACATCACCTGGCGCACGTACGTGGAGCCGGCCACAAATGTCGGCCCCGACGACAACGAACTGCTGTATGACCGGGCAATCTACTTCGGCCCGTACTTTTCCGAACCGTAGCGCCGTTTGGCGGCGTGGCGGGCACACGCTGAATACTAGTCGGTGTTGGGCGCCGACAACGTATCCAGAAATAATTGCTCAAAGCGGTCGGCGGCAACGTCGGTTGCCACGCGAACGGGGCGGCCGTTCTCGCTGGCAGGCATGCCAAGAGGACAAGGGGCTGGTTCGGCCGGTTTTACTCCTCCTGAGCCGCGGGTGATTCGGCGGGGCCGGGCTGGGCCGCGCCGCCGGGAGCTATCTTTTCGTGTACCTGCATCAGTTGCAGGTGCAGCTTCTCACGGGCCTCCTGCACCGACTGGATGAGCGCGTTGGCGAAGAGCGTCAGCAGCGCGACCAACAGGCCGAAGCCCGCGAAGATGTAGAAGACCGTCAGCAGCTTGCCGGCGGCGGTCACGGGCGTAAAATCGCCGTACCCCACGGTGGCCAGGCTGATGGCCGAGAAGTAGAAACTGTCGAGATAGGTCCAGCCCTCCACTCTGTGGAACACCCACGTCCCTACCAGGAGCAGTGACAAGGTAAGCATGGCGAGCAAGCGGAACGAGGGGTCACGCCAGGCCGTGCGGATAGCTAACCAGAAACGCGTCAGGCCGATCATCAGTGAAACCATCAGAGCACTATCTCCTGTCCGAAGCAATCGTTTTCGTGGTGAAGGATGCTAGCGCATTAAGCGCGCCGGCATTCACGGCCTATCGACCCAGGACNGCCGGCAAGCGCCCTGAGTCCACGGCCTGCGCCAGGCGCGCGTGATCGCGCACCGTTTGCTCGGCATAGGCCTGGGCAAACCGCGCCAGNGCCTTGTCGAACGCGTCGCCCTGCCCCAGGTAGCCGGCGATCATCGCCGCGTCGCCGCCNTTGGCGTGGGCGCGGGCCANCACCCAGCCGCAGATCGCGGCGTAGCGGGCCAGAGATTTCGCATCCAGCTTGTCGAGCGGCGGCGAATACTTCATATCGCGCAGTTGCCGGAGGTAGTAATGCCCTTCGTCGGCGGGGGAGGTCGTCCAGCCCAGAAACATGTCGCTGGCCGANTGCATCAAGCGCTGGCCAACGACAATCCGCTGGCCATGGTGGCTGAACTCGCTGGCGCCGGCGAAATCCTCCAGCACGGAACGCCGGGCCTCCTTGGCCTGCAAGAGCAGGGGGTCGTCGTCGCCGGCCAGGAACAATAAGACGTAGCAGCGCGTGCCGACGCTGCCCACGCCCACCACCTTGAACGCGAAATCTTCATAGCGGTAGTGATCCAGTAGCATGCGCAGGTGGGCGGGGAGGGTTTCATGATAGTTGGCCAGCATGCCGCGCAGACGTTCCTCGAGTTCGCCCTGGTCCGGCAGATGAAACATGAGCGGCGGCTGGTCCACAAGACGGCGGTGGCCGTCTGACACGCCGGTGATCTTGGGGAACAGGTATTCGGCCACAGAGGCCTGGGCCTTGGCGGCCATGCGTTTTCGTTCCTTGCGTGTCTCCGCCGTGGGCGCGGCGGCGATCAGCATCTTGTCGTCGAGNCGCGAGTACCACACGTCNAGCACGCGCATCGTGGCGTANTCGCGCAGGCGCTCCCGGTACGAGCGGGCGAGCAACCTCACGGCCTCGCTGCTGGCTTTTTCGGAGAAGCCCCGGGTGCNAAAGACGACAGCAAAGCTGGCCGCCAGACGCTTGATGTCCCATTCCCATGGCGCGGGCAAGGTTTCATCAAAGTCGTTGATGTCGAAGACCAGGTTGCGTTCGGGCGTGGCGAAGAGGCCGAAGTTGGCGATGTGACAATCGCCGCAGGCCTGCACCCGGATGCCGCTGGCGGGCGAGGATGCCAGATCATGAGCCATGACCGCGGCCGAGCCGCGCAAAAAAGCGAACGGGTCGGCCAACATGCGCCCATACCGGATGGGCACCAGGTCCGGCGCCCGGCCCTGGCTCGATTCCTCCAGGATGTCGATGGGATCGCGCCGGTTGGCCGGGGGCTGCCATTCGGCATGGGCGGCGCGCGGCGTTTGGGCGCGCAGGGCGCGGCCGGCCTCCATGCGCTCGCCGGGGGAAAGAACAGTAGATTCAGTCACGAATTGGCTCATCACAAGTCTCCTATGGTGTGTATCAATGTAGTGAGAGACCGGGGGAAAGTTGGGGGGNTAGNTCAANACGCAATGATTGGCTCCTTCCCCGACATCGTAATCCCTGGCAATATTCTATGCGCTTTTTGCAAAACCACACAACCGGATATACCGCCGAACGGCCATGGTCGGATCAGGTAGTCAAAAGGCGCTTTCGATTCCCTGTGGTGGGTGGGTGATACAGGCTTATTGGGCACACTATCGCATAATCCCTTCCTTCCACTCTTTTGGTTTATAATTCAATGCAGACTCCGGTTTTTCATCGCAACCATTTCATGAGTGAAAGGAGAATCAATGACCACTGAATTAAACTCAGTTGAACAAGAAGGCAAGAAAGTCGTCATCAACAACCAGGGGGGTTCGTCGGGGGCCGTATATGGGTTGGGCCTCATCGGGGCGTGGGTCTATTACATCGGCCGCGCTGCTTCCGTTCAGGAAGGCGTCCGGGGATTCTTCAAGGGGCTGGTGTGGCCGGCCTTTGTGGTATACGAGCTNCTGGAGTTTCTGAACAGAGATAAGGAGTGACCTACGCTCTTGCCTGGAGCCGAGACCTGACAAGTGGGCGAAGAAACGCTTGTTTGCCCACGGCGTCGTCCGCCCACCTGTCAGGCCTGGATATGGCAAATAGGAGCGGCTCTCCTTCACATTGAGTGAAGGCCTGTCCGAATGGCTACNATCCTCATCACCGGCTCGGCCGATGGGCTGGGCCANCTGGCGGCGCGGGCGCTGGTCGAACAAGGCCACGCGGTCGTCCTGCACGCGCGCAACGCCGAGCGCGGCCGGCACGCCATGCAGCANGCGCCGGGGGCGGCGGGCGTCATCACCGGCGACCTGTCCGACATCGAGCAGACGCAAGACGTCNCCCGGCAAGCGAACGCGTGGGGGCAGTTCGACGCGGTGATCCACAACGCCGGGGTATTCCGCGCCGCGCCGGGGGAAATCCTGCGAGTCAACACCCTCGCGCCGTATATTCTCACCTGCCTGATCGCCAGACCCCCGCGGCTGATTTACCTGAGTTCCGACATGCACCTGCATGGGCAGGCCAACCTGGAAGGCATCCGGCCCGGCGGCGGCGTCAGCTATTCGGATTCCAAGCTGCACGTGGTATTGCTGAGCATGGCCGTGGCCCGCAAGTGGCCGGACGTCTGCGCTAACGCGGTCGATCCCGGCTGGGTGCCGACCAAGATGGGCGGCCGCGGCGCGCCGGATGACCTGCAGCAGGGCTACGAGACGCAGGTGTGGCTGGCGGCCGGCGACGACAGCGGCGCGCGAGTGAGCGGCCGCTATTTCTTCCATCAAAAAGAGAGCCGTTTCAACCCGCTGGCGCGTGACGCCGCGCTGCAAGAGCGGTTTCTGAAAACGTGCGCGGACATCACGGGCATCCCCTTCCCGGCGTGAAGCTGCCATCGCTTGCTGGCGGGTAGGTCTCTTTACTCATTCGCTCCCATCCCCGTTGACATGANATCCCCCGCTCATATACTGTAANTAGAGGACCGGTCAGAGCCTTCCAACCCTCCGATCCAGCTTAATAAATGGACAGTTTTGCGTCGCCGGCGCAATCGTCACGCGGCCGCGTTGCCGATGGCCCCCGCGACGCTTTCGGCGGCTCATTCAAGCCACAAGAGCGAACCATGATCACCACCGAATCCATCACCACGCGCTCTTCTCCCCCATCCCAGGCCCGTCCTGCTCCGACACCCACGACGGCTTTCGGTTACGCCGAACTCGATGCCTACGTGGAGCGGGAGATGAAGCGCCTGCGCCTGCCCGGCGTGGCCCTGGCCGTCGTCGAGGGCGACCGCATCACGCATCTTCGCGGCTTCGGCCGCTTNCGACGCAACGGCGGCCCACCCGGCCCGCAAACGCCCTTCCTCATCGGCTCGATCACCAAATCCTTCACCGCGCTGGCGGTGATGCAACTGGTCGAGGCGGGCAAGGTGGAACTCGACGCGCCGGTGCGCCGTTACCTGCCCTGGTTCCGCGTGGCCGATGCCGCGGCGTCGGAGCAGATGACCGTGCGCCACTTGTTGAACCAGACCAGCGGGCTCTCCACGGCGGTCGGTGAAACGATTTTGGCCGACCTCGACGACCGCCCCGGCGCGGCCGAACGGCAGGCGCGGGCGCTGGCATCGTTCACCCCCGCCCGGCCGCCCGGCGCGGAGTACGAGTACAGCAATTCGAATTACCAGGTGCTGGGGCTGATCATCGAGGCCGCCGGCGGCGAGCCCTACGCCGAATACCTGCGCCGGCACATCTTCGCGCCGCTGGACATGAACNACACCAGCGCTGCCCCGGGCCGGCAGCCCGCGCCGGCCGNGGGCTACCGCTTCTGGTTCGGGCTGCCCGTCGCCGCGCCCGNCGTGCCGCTGCCCCACGGGGCGCTGGCGGCCGGCCTGCTCAGTTCGACGGCCGAAGATTTGGCCCGCTATCTGATCGCCCACCTCAACGGCGGCCGCTGCGGCGACGGGCAACTGCTCTCGGCGGCGAGCATCAGCGAAATGCACCGCGGGGCGGTGGATGTCGGCACGGCTGGGCTGGGCCCGGTCCAGACGCAGATCGCCCGGCGGATCGATCGGGGCCAGTACGGTATGGGCTGGTCGGTGGACGTGATCGGCGGGACCCGCGTCGTCTGGCACGGCGGCACGCTCCCCAATTTCGGCGGCTACGTCGCCCTGCTGCCGGAGCAGAAGAAGGGGATCGTGCTCCTCTATAACGCCAACCATCACTGGTATATGCCGGCACTGGCCGACTTCGGGACAGGCGCGGCGGCGCTGCTGGTCGGAGAGCGCCACGCGCCGCTGCCGTTTGGGCTGGCCTTTCCGTGGCTCATGCGCGGCTTGCTGGCGATTCCCGTTTTGCAGCTGGCCGGCATCGNCGCCANGCTGCGATTGGCGCGCCGAGACGCGGATGCNCCAGGCCAGNNGGTCAGCGGGAAGGAGTGGCGGCGCTTCTTGCTCCCCAATATCCTGCACGTNGTCATCGCCGTGCTATTCCTGCGGCCACTGATGGGCCGGCGGCGCGATTATCTGCGGCTCTACATGCCCGATTTCGCNCTGATCGCCACCGTGTCGGGCCTGNTTTCGGCCGTTTGGGCATTGGTGCGCGCCGGGTTGTTCATCGGCGCGATAAAACGACACGGTTGATTCATTTGGAGGCGTGAGACCATGAGCGAAACAGCCAGACCCCACCACATCGTCGATCTGTCGCCCGGCCGCCGCATCTGGCTGAACACGCTCGACATCTCCTGGCCGGCCCACAGCATCTACGGGCTGCTGGAAGTCGACGTGACCCTGGTTCGGCGCTTCATTGAAGAACACAAGGAGCGCGCCGGCGAGACGCTGTCGTTCACCGGCTACCTGACCTNTTGCCTGAGCCGGGCCGTGGCCGAAGACAAGAGTATCCAGAGCTANCTCATCGGCCGCAAGAAACTCGTCCTGTTCGACGACGTCGACGTGGGGCTGATGATTGAGGGCAAAAGCGGCGACAAGCGCTCGCTGATGGGCTATGTCGTTCGGGCGGCAAATAACAAGACGTTCCGGCAGATCCACGACGAAATTCGCGCTGTGCAGAACGCGCCCGTGCCGGCCCACCACGGCATGCCGGACTGGTATCGCCGGGTGATGCTGCTGCCGTGGCCGCTTTCGGGTCTCACCAAAGCCGTGGTCCGCGCCGTCATGCGCCGCGACCCGACTATCCCCGTGGCCATGGGCGGCACGGTCGGCATCACGTCGGTTGGCCTGTTCGGCGGNGGCCACGGCGGCTGGGGGCTGACGCCGACGACGCAATCGCTGGCGCTGGTCGTGGGCGGCATCTCGTGGANGCCGGCAGTCATCGATGGCCGCGTGGAACCGCGCGANCTGCTGGATCTGACGATCATGTTCGATCACGATATCGTCGACGGCGCGCCGGCGGCGCGGTTCACGCGCCGGTTAGTGGANATGATCGAGAGCGGTTATGGGCTGGANGCAGGCGAACCGCCGGCCGCGCCGNANGANGAACCCGCGGCAACCGGCGTGCTGGCCGTGGCTGCCTGAGCCCNAGGAGAACAAACGATGACTNTCATGCCTNTTGGNGACGTTTCCCTTTTCGTTAAAGTGGTCGGCCAGGGCGAGCCGNTGGTCCTCATGCACGGCGGGCCGAGCCTGGACCACACGACCCTCATGCCCCTGCTGCCCCTGGCGGAGCAATACACCCTGGTCTTCTACGACCANCGCTGCAACGGCCGCTCCGTGGGGCCGGATNTNTCGACGATGACCTGGGACAATCTGGTAGGCGACGCCGAGGCGCNGCGGCAGGCGCTNGGCTTCGAGCGCTGGGCGGTGCTCGGCCACTCCTTCGGCGGCCACGTCGCCCTGGANTACGCGCTGCGCCATCCCGAACGCATCTCGCGCCTCATCCTGATGGACACCAGCGCCGACACGTGGTGGTCGCGCGAGAACGCGCCCAATATTTTGGCGAAGCGCGGCTACAGCCATGCCGCGGTCGAGGCCGTGCGGCGCTTTTTCCACGGCGACTACACGCCCGNCGAGTTCCTGTCGCTCTTCGTGAAGTTCGGCAAGGCGT
Organism: Ardenticatenia bacterium; assembly: GCA_014237545.1. Classification (GTDB taxonomy): domain Bacteria; phylum Chloroflexota; class Anaerolineae; order Promineifilales; family Promineifilaceae; genus Promineifilum. Next base: position 11,786 of record JAACJX010000172.1, read on the forward strand.
ATTTCTATCGCTTCAACCTGAAGGTCAACATGAGCGAGGGCGACGCCATTGAATTTCACCCCGAAGCCCACATCTACGCCGCCGGCCAGCTGCTCAACGGCTGGTCGGTGACGGACCACTTGTGGGAGATCGACATCCCGGCGCTGGTCATGACCGGGCGGATGGACTTCCTGTTCCCGCCCGAATGCATGGCGATCCTGGCCGACCGGCTGCCGGACGCGCGGCTGGAGATCATCGAGCGCGCCGGCCACAATCCGCAGATGGAACGGCCGGTGGCGACGATCGCGGCGATCGAGAGCTTTCTGGCGGAGACGACGCCCGTCATGGCCTGACGGTCCCCGGGCTTCCATCCCAGTTGCCTGACCCGTACAATTCAACGCGGTTATGTGTTGGGGCGAGGCAGCCGCGAAATCAATTCCCTTTTGCAGAACCAACTCCGCCCGCCGCTGCCTCGCCCTTCTTCGGCCAGAGGGTCAGGCAACCGGAAAAGGAGGCCGTAGGATTTCCAGTAACGGCCGTCCCGGTTGCCTGACCCGTACGCCACACGATCAACATTGATTACTCTACAATGTTGACTACTGAAATACCCTGGCCCACTATTCCCCTTCCTTTACACAGCGGGCCGGATTTTGTACACTACCCGCAGTTATGCAGGCTCATGGGTCGCGGCGGCATCGTCGATGGAACGCCCCCGCTATCCGCACCTCGTCGCAACCCCAACCGCAAATCGCGATTTAGCACAGAACGGATGAGAGCAAGGAT
>JAACJX010000614.1 GCA_014237545.1 Ardenticatenia bacterium
CTGCCCCAGCCCGCGGCCGACGCCATCATGCGCCAGATCTGGCCGGAGTTCACCGACCTGGCCGACGTCGTCATCGCCCCGTCCGAGGGCGTGCGCCAGGTGATGCAGGAGTTCGGCGTGCGCAGCCGCATCGTGGTCATCGAAAACGGCGTCGAACTGGAACGCTTCCTCAACCCGCGGCAGCCGCGCGCCAAGGCCGACTTCGGCTTGCCCGATTCGGCCCGGCTGCTTATCTATGTTGGCCGGCTGGCGACCGAGAAGAACATCGAGGCGCTACTGGCGCAATTCGCTGCCGCCCGCGCGCTGGTGCCCGACCTCTATCTGGCGCTGATCGGCAAGGGCCCCCAGGAAGCCGAGCTGAGGGAATTGGCCGATGAGCTTGGACTCGGCGACGTGGTCCAGTTTCGCGGCGTCGTGCCCTACGACGAAGTGCCCGATTGGCTGGCCGCGGCCGACGGGTTCGTCACCGCCTCGACCAGCGAGGTCCACCCGCTGACGATTATCGAGGCGATGGCCACCGGTATCCCGGTAGCCGCCGTGCGTTCGCCGGGCATCTCCGACAGCGTGGAGTCCGGCGTCTCCGGCTATCTGGCCGCCAGCGAGGACGGACTCGATGCGGCCATCGTCGCCCTGATGAGCGACCTGGACAAGACGAAGGCGATGGGCGCGGCGGCGCGCGCGGCCAGCAAGCAGTTCGACATCCACCGCACCGTGGCCAAAACAGTCGAGCTGTACGAAGAACTGNTGGCGACGCGGCCCGACCTGCACCGGCAGGAAGAGCACGGCCGCTGGGCGCGCCGGACGGAGAAATGGGCCGGGCTGCTGGATCAGCTGGCCGGCCTCGTGAGTCCCACGGACGATGTGGATGAAGGCACGCGGCGCTGGTGGTCGTTGTGGCTTTCAAGCTCCCGCAAACATTATGAGTGAGCCGAAGCCAGATTCTCGCCGCCGACTCGGCCAGTGGGGCGAAAAGGTCGCCGCGCTCCACCTGGAGGCTCATGGTCTGGCTATCCTCGAGCGCAACTGGCGCTGCCGCGACGGGGAGATTGATCTGGTGGCCCAGGACGGNGCGACGGTCGTCTTCGTCGAGGTCAAGACGCGCCGCGGCCGCGACTATGGCGCGCCGGAAGAGGCGTTGACGCCGCACAAAGCTCAGAAGTTAATGACCCTGGGCCAGTTGTACATGGCCGCGCGCGATCTGGATGACGTCGATTGGCGAATCGACCTNGTCGCNGTNGAACTGGANGGCGGCGGCAAGTTGCTGCGCTGCGACCANATCCCCAACGCGGTGCTGGGCTGGTAGGCCGGCGCATGGCTTCGCCGCTGCTCGTCCTCGTCGGCCCCACGGCCGTGGGCAAAACCGCCCTGTCACTGGAGCTGGCCCGCCACTTCGATGGCGAGATCGTCTCGGCCGATTCGCGNNTGTTCTATCGTGGCCTGGACATCGGCACGGCCAAGCCCTCGGCCGCCGAGCAAGCCGCCGTGCCCCACCACCTCATCGACCTGGCCGCTCCCGACGAAACGCTCAGCCTGGGCGAGTACCAGCGCCTGGCCTGGCGGACCATCGACGATATCCTGGCCCGCGGCCGCCTGCCCATCCTCGTCGGTGGCACGGGCCAGTACGTCTGGGCTGTGGTGGAGGGNTGGGGCATCCCCGAAGTCGCGCCACAACCGGCGNTGCGGGCCGCGCTGGAGGCGCTGGGCGAGAGCGAACTGGCGCGCTGGCTGGCCGCGCTCGACGCGGTGGCCGCCCGGCGCATCGACTCGCGCAATGTGCGCCGCGTCGTCCGCGCCCTGGAAGTGACGCTCCGCACCGGCCGGCCCATCTCCGAGCTGCAGCGCAAGACGACGCCGCCGTATGACATCTACATTGCCGGCCTGACCCGCGACCGGGACGCCCTTTACGAGCGCATCGATGCCCGGGTGGACGAGATGATGGCCGTGGGGCTGCTGGATGAGGTGGCCCGGTTGCGCGATGCCGGCTATGACCCTCGCCTGCCATCCATGAGCGGCCTGGGCTACCGGCAACTGCTAGCCTATCTGGCGGGGGAATTGACGCTTGAAGAAGCTGTCGAACGAATCAAGTTCGAGACCCATCGCTTCGCCCGGCAGCAAGCGACGTGGTTCCGGGCCGATGACCCGCGTATCCACTGGTTCAATGCCGAGACAGAAACTGCTCAAGCGATCGCAGCAGTTGAAGAGTGGTTGGGCAGACGGACAACTGCCTGATACCGAATCTGTGTCATCCGGGAAATCTGGGGGTTCTCTTACCGCGCCAGCCGCTCGACTAAGCGGCAGATCTCCGACTCGAAGGCGGTGTTGAGGGGGAACATGAGGTTCTGCCGCCGGATGACCGCCGTGCGGGCGGCCAGATACGCCTCCAGCAGCTCGCCCAGCGCGCGGGACGTGGCGGCGATATCCCGACCGTAAGTGGCGTTCAGCAAGGCCCGCCGCGCCGGCTCCTCGGGCGGCAGGGCATCCAGCAGCGGCGGCAGCGTGAAGTAAAGCGTTTGCAGATAGATGGCGAACGGCTTGTCCGCATCGCCGCGCTTCAGCAGGCGCAGCGTGTCCCACAGCATCACCCAGAAGCGGTTATCCAACTCGGTCAGCTCGGCCGGGCTGATGTAAGGCTGTGGCGGTGCCAGCCGGGAAGAGGCGGCCTGAAGTTGTTCCGCCCAGCGGTCGCTGTCCTTTAGGATGCGAATCTCGCGGAAAATCGGGTCGGGGGCAAGCCCGTCCATGCGTTCGAACGCAAAATCGGCCTTGGTACCGTTACTATAAAGGGCGATATGGAGATAGGGCCGGACGTGGTCAGCATCGAACGAACGCACGGCCACGTAGGGATTTACGCCCTTGACGAACTCCTGGCGGGCCGCCCAGGCGCCNTCCCGCTCCGCCGCGCCGGCATAGACGAGAACGCAATCCACATCGGAGTAAGCGTCCTCNGCNCGACGGCCGAACGAGCCGTGGAGAAAGCACGNCAGCACGGCNGCNTCGCTCTGCGCNTGGCGCTGTAGACGGCCGACGAATCGCTCCTGCTCGAACATGANACCCCCCTAGGGCACGAAACAGCCGAAGGCCCGCATCACCAGCACGGTCGAGATGCCCAGCGCGATCCCCGCCAAAACCTGCGCCGGGGTGTGACGCTTNAGATAGAGACGAATGGCGGAAATCAGGATCACGACCGGCAAGAGGATGGCGCTCACCACCCAGCCAAAAACGAGCGTGGCGATCATCCACGTCGCGGCGGCGGCCGTGGCGTGAATACTGATCAGCCATTGAGTGTTGATCAACCCCAGCGCCCCCAGGGTGATGATGCTTAAGATGGCCAGGCAGCGCAACAGCACCGGACCATCGAACAACGACAGCACAGCAAAGGCCACCGCCCCGGAGATAACCGAAGTCAGGTAGGGAATGTGGCGCTCGTGGGTGGCGCTCATGTGCAGGTCGCCGATGCGGCCGATGCGCATGAGGTAGAGGATGACGAGAATGGGCGTCAGCGCGACCATCAGGCTATAGAACACCCCCCAGGCCAGTCCCGGCCAGAACGGTCGTTCATAGATGCCAAGAGCCAATCCGACCGTCGCGAACATGATCGGCGGGCTGATGATGTTGGACAATATCCGCGACACGCGCACCATGCCGGTGCGGTTCGCTTCATGTATATCTCTTGGTACGGTCATGACGGCCCGGCGACCGGCGCTGCCGCTCGCCAACTTCCCACAAACCGGCCGGCGCGGGCAATGTTAATTTNCCGCACCGGCCGGTCATCCGTTTAACGACAAGGATCAGGTGCCTTCTTCCCAGGAATCAAGGTAGGCGGCCTGCTCTGGCGTCAGGGTGTCGATCTTGATACCCATCGCGTCGAGTTTGATGCGGGCGATCTCCTGGTCGACCTCCGGCGGCACAGTGTAGACGCGGTTCTCCAGCTGGCCCTTATGGTCAACCAGGTACTTGGCGGCCATCGCCTGTCCGGCGAAGCTCATGTCCATCACCGACGCCGGATGCCCCTCGGCCGCGGCCAGGTTGATCAGGCGGCCTTCGCCCAACAGATTCAGGCGGTGGCCGTTGTGCTTCATCACAAACTGCTCGACGAACGGCCGCACGCGCTTCGGCTCGCCGGTGGATAGCTCGCGCAGCGCCGGCTTGTTGATCTCCACGTCGAAGTGACCGGAGTTCGACAGCAACGCGCCGTCCTTCATCACCATGAAGTGGTGCTCGTCGAAGACGTGGATNTCGCCCGTGGCGCTGACGAAGATATCNCCNATNGGNGCNGCTTCGTTCATCGGCATGACGCGNTAGCCGTCCATGACCGCTTCCAGCGCCTTGAGCGGGTCAACCTCGGTCACGATGACGTTGGCGCCCAGGCCGCGCGCGCGCATGGCGATGCCACGGCTGCACCAGCCGTAGCCGGCGACGACGACATTCTTGCCGGCGATGAGCACGTTGGTGGCGCGGATGATGCCGTCCATCGTCGATTGGCCCGTGCCGTAGCGATTGTCGAACATGTGCTTGGTCAGCGCGTCGTTGACGGCCATCATCGGGAACTGCAATGCCCCATCGCGGGCCATCGCCCGCAGGCGAATGATACCCGTCGTCGTCTCTTCCGTGCCGCCCAGCATATTGTCGATCAGGTTGCGGCGGCTCTTGTGGATCGTGCTGACCAGGTCGGCCCCGTCGTCCATGACGATNTGGGGGTTGTGGTCGAGCACGGCGTTGATGTGCTTGAAGTAGGTCTCGTTGTCCTCGCCCTTGATGGCGTAGACGGGAATTTCGTAGTGGCTAACCAGNGCCGCGGCCACGTCGTCCTGGGTGCTAAGCGGGTTGCTGGCGCTCAGCACGACGTCCGCGCCGCCGGCTTGCAGGCTGACCATCAGGTTGGCCGTCTCAGTGGTCACGTGCATGCAGGCGCTGATGCGCAGGCCGGCAAACGGCCGGTCATCCTTGAACTGCTTCTGCACGCCGCGCAATACCGGCATTTCCTGCTCGGCCCAGTCGATGCGATGCCGGCCGCCGGGCGCGAGATCGATATTTTTGACATCAAAGTCCATTGCGATTTCTAACTCCTTGGAATGGCCTGTCCCCCACCTCAGCGGGTGACGGAGACNGGCGTTTTGATTGTTTCGGGTTCTTGCAGGAGCACATCAAGCGCCCCCTCGTCATCAAACGATTCCCGGTAGCGCGCGACGAACTCTTCGCGCGTGAAATAGTGATTTTGCGGGCCGAATTGCTCCAGNACGTAGGCTGCGGCCAGCGCGCCCATGCGCCCGGCCACGCCCCACGGCAACCCCAGTTGCATGCCGCGCATCAGGCCGGCCCGATAGGCGTCGCCCGCGCCGGTCGGCTCGGCCACCCAGCGCGTCGGCGCCACGGGCACAAATTCCTCGTGGCCGTCGATGACCAGGCGCGAGCCGGAAGCGCCCATCGTCATCACCAGGCCACCGACCTGGCCCAGGATATCAGCCTCACTCAGGCCTGTCTTCTCCTGGATCAACTGGAACTCATACTCGTTGCTCGAGAGCAGGTAGCAGCCGTCGATCCCCTCACATATCTCTTCCGCACTGATGCGGGCCGTCTGCTGGCTGGGGTCATAGATGAACGGNAGGCCGATGCTCTTGCANTCGCGGACGTAGCTGCGCATNGCGCCGGGGTCNTTGGGNGTNATNATCGTCAGGTCNGCGTCGGGGGCATAGCGNGCAAACGACAGCTTNCCGGCATGNGCCATNGCNCCGGTGTAGAAGCTGGCGATCTGGTTGTGGTCTTCGTCGGTGTTGACGAAAAACGACGCGCAGAATTCATCCTCAATATCGACAATGGCCGACGTATCGATGCCGTGACTATCGAGGAAGGCCCGATACTCACCAAAGTCCTGTCCCGCCGTGGCCATGATGGTCGGCCGGTCGCCCAGCAGCGCCATCGTGTAGGCGATATTCGGTGCTGTGCCGCCGCGCTGGCGCTTCAACGAATCGACCAGGAAGCTCAGGCTAATCTTTTCCAGTTTATCGGCCACAAACGCGTCATGAAACCTGCCGGGAAACGACATAAGGTAATCAAACGCGATTGAACCGGTGATGACAATTTTCATAAAATCCGCTTTCTCTCCCAAAGTTTGCGGCTCGCGCGGCCGTCTCGCACGAACAAACGGCGAATTGGTCGCTAATAACCTCACCAAGCCGCCGATCTATCCCCGTTTTTCAATTAGACGACGCGCGATCCATTGGGCGCGCAACAGTACAGTATAGCGCGATTATGCGAGGACGCACCCCGTAGAACTATACAGACCGCGGGTTACAACAAACCTTACAGCGCGTCGCCGGCAATCTGGCTGACATTTTGCGCTTCCGGTTTCAACACCGGCGTCATGCCCAACCGGTCGCGCAGCATCGTCTTCAGCGCGCGCAGGCCGTCGCTCGTCTTGATCTTCTTGCCCTCGGCATACGTCCGCGGGTTGTAGCTGATCGGTATTTCAATAATCTGGTGGCCGGAGAGCAAGATCTTGTCCGGCAACTCGAAATCCAGGTTGAAATCCGTCGTCGTCAGGTTGAGCGACTTGACCACGTCGCCGCGCACCATCTTCGTGGCCGTGGCCACATCCGTCAGGTTGCCGCCGAAAAGCAGGTTGGTCATGGCGGTCAGCACGCGCACGCCTAGATAGGCATGGGCGTACTTGTATTTCACCTCGCCGCCCAATACCCGCGAGCCGAAAATGGCCGCCGCGCCCGTCTCGTCCGCCTTACGGCAAAAGCGCGGGTGCTCGGCTGGGTCATATTCCGCGTCGGCGTCCTGGATGATCATGTAATCGCCGGTCATGTTGGCGATACCGGTGCGAATCGACATCCCCTTGCCCATATTGCGTTCGTGGAAGATGATGCGGATTTCCGGGTCATCGATCTGCTGCAAGATCTCGCGCGTGCCGTCGGTCGAGAAGTTATCAATGACGAGAATCTCGCGCGACCAGCCATCGCCCAGGTCAACCGCGCGCGTGCGCTCGATGACGTCGCGGATGGTCGCCCGTTCGTTATAGCAGCAAATAATGACGGAGAGCTTTTTCTTGTCCATACCCACCCATGCCTCGCGGCGTTCCCACGTTCGCCGGACGAGACAGTGACCCTACAACTGCTCGAAGAAGCGGCCGAAGGTGTCGATCATGTAATCCAGGCGCGGCTGATCCAGGCCTGGATATACGCCCACAAAAAAGCCGCCGCGCATCACCTGGTCGGAATAAGGCAGATCGCCCACGACTCGGTGCTCGATGTGCTGGTAGGCCGGCTGGCGCAGGATGTTGCCGGCGAAGATAAGCCGCGTCTGCACCCGATTGAGTTCCAGATAGCGGGTCAGCTCGTGGCGCATAAACGGCGCTTCGTCGCGCACGAGCAACGGCAGGGCAAACCACGAGGGATCGGCCTTCGGGTGCCACGTNGGCAACATCAGGAACTCGCTATAGGGCTTCAACCCCTCGTAGAGATAGGCGAAGTTTTCCTTGCGGCGGCGAATGAAATCCGGCAGCTTTTGCAGTTGGGCCAAGCCCATGGCTGCCTGGGGGTCGGTCAATTTGAGGTTGTAACCGATCTCCGAATAAAAGTAGCGGTGGTCGTAGAAGCCGGGGATGCCCGGCACCTCGCGCTCGAAGCGGATGCCGCACTTGCCGTTGACCGGATTGTCATACCCGCACCAGCAATCTCGCCCCCAATCGCGCACGGCGCGGGCGATCTTCGCCAGCCGCGGCCGGTCGGTGTAGACCGCGCCGCCCTCGCCCATCGTGATGTGNTGGGCCGGATAGAAGCTGAGCGTNGCCATGTCGCCAAACGTGCCGACCATCCGGCCATCCCATTTTGACCCCAGCGCGTCGCAAGTGTCTTCCACCAGGAAAAGATCGTGGCGCTTGACGAATGCCATCACCTCATCCATATCGGCCGGGTTGCCCAGCGTGTGGGCAAAGACCAGCGCCCGGGTGCGCGGCGACACGGCCGCTTCCAGTTGCGAGACGTCAAGGTTGAAGTCGCCCAGGCAGCTATCGACAAAGACCGGCACAAGCCGGTTCTGGATGATCGGATTGACAGTGGTGGGGAAACTGACGGCCGGGACGATCACCTCGTCGCCCGGGCGCAGCCCGTCGGGTAGTTGCCGCGAGCACAACGTCGTGACGGCGACCAGGTTGGCCGATGAGCCGGAATTAACCGGCACGACCTCGCGCACGCCGATGAAGTCGCCCAGCTGCTTCTCGAACTGCTCGGCGTATGGNCCGGCCGTCAGCCAGAAATCGAGCACGGCGCTGACCATGTTCTGGATTTCCGTCTCGTCGTAGACGCGACCGGCGTAGTTTACGGTTGTCTTTCCGGGGTCGAAATCCCGATTTTGGTGAGCTTTTTCGTAATACTCGGCAACTTGGTCCAGTATCGACTGACGCAGCTCTTCGATATCACCCATTCTACGTTTCTCTTTCGCGCCGGTGGCATCNNAAGGCCGCCGGCTGTAGTTGCNGCCGGATAAACCGCCCGCTCGGGGACGGTATCCCGATGGGTCTAGACTACCCGAAGCCGAAGGAGGATTATATCACAGCGAGGGCCATCTCCAAGTTGCCGCCCGCCGGTTTCACGCCCTATTCCCCCTCNCCGGGAGGNGCCGGCTCNTNTGTCGGNGGCGGNGGATCCGTCGGCGGNGGCGGTTCTGTTGGCGGCGGCGGCTCCGTCGGCGGGATCTCCGTCGGCGGTGGCTGCGTCGGNGGCGGNNGNGTNGGCGGCGGCTGGGTTGGCGGCGGCACCGTCGGCGGCGGCTGGGTTGGCGGTGGTTGNGTCGGNGGTGGTTCCGTNGGTGGCGGTGGCTGGGTAGGTGGCGGCTGGNNAGNTGGCGGCANNGTCGGCGGTGGTTGCGGCGTCATCGTCGGNCGAACGAACGTAGGCAGCACGGGCGGCGTGGCCGTCGGCGGCACCGGGCTGNCGACCACCGGCGCGGTCGGCGAAGGTGGCGGCGGCTGATTGGACGGGGTNGTCATCGTCGGCAGCGGGGCCAGCGTGGGAATGGCTGTGGCTGTCGGCAGGGGCGTCAGGGATGGTTGCGGGATAGGAGCGGCCGAGCCTGGCTGCGCCCCGGGCGGCAGGAAGATAGATTGTCCGGCTTGCAGGTCGAACGAATCCCGGCAATTGGCCCGCAATATCTCATCGACCGTCGTGCCGCGCAGCGCGGCCAGCGCGCCGATCGTATCGCCGGGGCGGACCTGATAGCGGACCCACCATTGTGGCGGGCCGCACAACGATGCCACCGGCTGCCGCGGGACCAGCAACTGCATCCCGGCGGATAGCTCGCCACTGGTCAGACAGTTGGCCGTCGCCAGCTCGGCCGCGTCCGTCTCCGTCCCCGCGGCCAGCGAGGCCAGCGTTTCGCCCGGCTGAACCGTATANAGNAACCAGCCCTCGGGCACCGCGCCGCAGACGGTGAAGATAACCCCTTCCTCGCTAACCCCGGTGATGAACTCCGGCCGTGGGTTCAGATCGTCGGGCACGGGCACGGCCAGCTGCGCGGCAGGCGCGGGCATGTCCGGGTTCAGATCTAGAGGAATTACCTTGCCGACCGCGATCGCCGTCGCCTGGATATTGACGATGGGCACCCCCGGCCGGTCAAGCGCCGCGCGCGCCTGGAGCGCGTCCAACTGGGCCAGGATCAGGGCCAGCAGCACGGTGATCATCACCCCGCCAGTAAGGAGCAGGTTGACCTGCCAGCTACGGCGCTGCGCGCCCCGGTCTGTTTCCATGGCCTCTAATTTACCTTCAATTCGTTTCCCCNGCGGGCGCGCCGGACGCCGGCTTGGCTTGCTTGCCGGCGACGTCCATTTGTTGCTTGACCTTCATTAAGGTCCAGGGGCGCACCTCGGCCGCGGGCATACGCAACGTGAACGTCGTGCCCACCCCCGGCTTGCTCTCGAAGTACAGGTCGCCGCCGCTGGCCTGGGCCAGCTTTTGCACGACTGCCAGGTTGGCGCTGTTGTCGCCCATGCCGACGATGGCCCGGCCGCCGGTCAGGTAATATTGCGAATCGAACACGCGCTCGCGGTCCTCGGCGCGAATCCCGGAGCCGCTGTCGGACACCAGAAGGGCCACGGCCCGGCCGGACGTCGGGGCGCTGCCGTTAGCCGAAACGACTTCGGCCCTCACGGCGATCGTCCCCTCTTCCTTTGAGGCGCGGCAGGCATTCTCCAGCAGGCTCAGCACCAGCTGGCGCAGCACCGTCTCCTTGACGGCCACCAGCGGCAGATCGGCGTCCATCGTCATATCCAGCTTGAGACTTTTCTGCCGCAGCATGGGCAAGATGGCGCCAGCCGCGTGCTCCACCGCCGGGGCGAGNGCCGACTGGGCTACTTGCGGCCGCGCCGCCGTGGGCTGGCCCGGCTCGCGTTGCTGCAGGAAGACGGCCACCGTTTCCGCCTGGCGGGCGCGGTCCTCCGCCGCNGAGAGCATCCGTCGCGTCTCGGCCAGCTCCAGCATGAGCCGCTCTTTCTCAGTGTCCCGGTCGGCCGCCCGCGCCAGGGTGATCGCCGTAGGCGAAACGGGCGACACGGCCAGGGAAGGGATGCCGGTTGCTTCCACCAGCTCCCCGCGGCGGCTGTTGGCAATGGCCTGGGCGATGAAGGCGGCCGCGCCGGGGATGATGGCCCGGTCGCGCTCCGACCAGTTCTGCGCGGCCGGCGGCGCGGCCAGCATCAGGAACCCCAGGCAATGATTGGCCACGACCAGCGGCTCGACGAACACGGGGCCAAACGGCCCGGCGTTGAACTGCTGGGAAAGCTCGTGAGCCTGTCGCGCGCCCACCCCTCGCGGCAATAACTCGATGCCGCGCTGCTGTTCGTAGGCCAGCCGGAAGGCGGCGTGATCGGAGAGGTTGATTTGCCGGCCATAGCCGCCGGTATCGCGGGCCGGAGCCGGGCGCATTTGGCCGAAGACCACGCGCTGCGGGTTTTTCTCATCGATAAGGCCAATGGCCGCAAAGCGCGTGGGCACCAGGCCGGTCACCATGTCCAGCGCTTGCTCCAGCCGCACCTCGGGGATACGTGCGCCGATGACCCCCGTTGACAACCGCAAGTTATGCGCCAGTTGCGCCGATTGCAATCGCTCGACCTCGGCCGGCGTCAGCAGGCCGCGAATGTTCTCCCGGTAAGCCTGCACAGCCCACAACGGGAAAGCAACCAGATAGCCCAACCGCAGCCAGTAGACGATCTCCGTGCCGGACGGGATGATCTCGGGGTAGTTAAAGAAATTCGCCACGTGGGCCAGCAACGTGACGGCCACGATGATCGGCCGCAACGTCAGCCGGCTGCCGCGCACCATGAGCAGCCAGATAAGGCCCATGGCCAGGATAGCCATTTGCAACACGCCCCAGACATAGGCCTGGATGGTGCTGATGTAGCCCATGGCCACGCCGGTCGACGTCACGCGGTTCTGCCAGTCCTGGAAGAAGAAGAGGAACATGACGGCCACGACCACGAGGCTGACCAGCAAAACACCATCGGCCAACCGCGGCCGGTCCATGGCAAACGGAGCCAGCCCCCACACCATCAGGATCACCGTCGCCAGGTCGAGAGCCTGCTCCAGCGGCGGCAAGACGATGCGCGCCTGCGCTGGNTTCGGCTCCACCATCAGGCCGACAAACAGCAAGACCAGCCGCGCCAGAAGGATGCCGCCCGCGGCAAACGTCATGCGCCGGGCCGACTCATCGTTGGCGTCGCGCTGCCAGCGCGAGAAGGCCAGCACCAGGATGATCTGCAGCGCGAACAGCGTCAGCAGGTGGTAGATGACGCTGCCCGGCGGGCGGCTCAGTAGTTCAATGATTTGCTCGAGGAAGACCATAATTTACGGACCCGACCGGCGTGACAAAACAGGCGCCGCGAGCGGTCGCATTAACCGTAGAATAGCAGAAACAGGCCCCGGTCGCTATGAAAGATGCGTTAAGCGGTGTGAATGGGTCGTGAGAGGCGTGGCGGCAGCAAGGCCAGGAGCCACGGCAGCACAAATACGGCGGGCACACCGAGGAGATGGGCCAGCGCCTGGTCGCCGCCCAGCAAAAACGAGCGGACGTGGCCGTAGATCACGNCTGACAGTTGCGCCATCAGCAAAAACCACAACCCGACCCGCAGCCGGTAGTCGGCCCGCGACGCCTCNTCAACGGACGCGCCNCCGGCATCGAGCACCAGCCAGACGAACGGCCACGTCGCGTACCAGATACGAAAGTTTAGCGCCCCNGCCAGGTAGCCGTAGAAAACGTCGACCGCCCCACGCAGCGGCGAGCGGCCGCGCAGCCCCAACCACGCCAGCCACAGGGCAAAGGCAGCAAACAATCCCTGGGTNACCATGCCGATCATCTCGATCGAGACGCGCTGCCCCAGCGCCATGTAGATCCATACCGCCGGCGAGAATCCCGCGCCGCCGGTTGCCTCTGTCAATAGACGCAGCGCCAGATCGAGTGGTGCGCGAAACGCGCTCCCCCCGCCCGACCACGGCAGAAAGGCCAGCCACGCCAGGGCGACCGCGCCGGCCAGCGACACAACGGCATATCGCGCCCGTGATCGTCCATNGGGCAATTCACGCCACGCGCCGATGAAGAAGAAAGGCAGCGCCAGCACGGCAACGGGCTTGGTCAGCGCCGCCACTGCCATGACCAGGAAGCCGGCCGCCGGATGTCCCCGCCGCGTTACCCACCAGCCCNAGACCAGCCAGAGGATCATCAGCGCGTCATTGTGCCCGTTCATGGCGAAGGTCAGCAACAGGCCGGGGTTCCAGGCCCACAACAAGGTATAGGCCGCTCGCGCCGGGCCGGCCGGCAGCAAGCTCCAGATGAGGATCGCCGTTGCTAAAAACGNAACAACCGCCAGCGCCTTGAAGAGCAACACGCCCGCCAGCAGGCTATCGCCCGAGATGGCCGTCAGCAGCGACGCCGGCAACTCCCACAGCNGGCCATANGGCGTAGTCAGCCCGGCCCACTCGCCCACCAGCGGCATGAACGGGTCGCCCACGAAGGCCGCGGCCGCCGAGGTGAAAGGGCTTTCGCCGTAGGCGCTGGCAATGCGGCCGCGAATCACGTAGCCGAATATGTCAGTGGCGTTGATNGGATAGGCCCANAGCAAGGGCAATGCCAAAAGCAGCCCCCCGGCGAGGATAAGACGCAGCGGCCGCGGGCCCAATGCGCCGGNGGACGCACGCCGAAAAGCCNGGACGAAAAGGCCNAACTGGACGACCACAAGCGCCGCGTAGGCCAGGCCGCCCGGCAGCGTGGGCGCGAAGGTGCGNATGTCGGCCGGCGGGCTAGTGCTAACGTTTGGCCCGAGGGGGAACCAGTAGGCCATCAGGCCATAGATCGCCGCGCTCAGGATTAGGAGGGCGGGCAAAGAGAACCGGCCCGCGACCGGTTGCCGGGGAGCGCTACTGTCCAGCATTGACCAATTGGGGCGCGACGTCCGCTTCCTCAAGCTCGTCGATCTCGGCGCCCGCGCCGTGCTTGTCGAGAGGAACCACGAGCGTCACGGTGGTGCCGGAGTCAGGGGTGGAATCGACGCGCAGGGAGCCGTCGATTCGTTCGGCGCGCTCGCGCATGTTGACCATCCCCAGGCTGCCGCGCGTGCTGTAATCGCGGTTGATATCGTAGGTGTCGAACCCCACGCCGTTGTCGCGCACCGAGGCGGCGAACAGNCCGTCGGTCTGCCAGAGGCGAACCTCGATCAGCGTCGCCTTCGAGTATTTACGGGCATTGTTCAGCGCCTCCTCGATGATGGCGAAGGCCACAACCTGGGCCCGCTTGCTCAGCAGCGCCCCGACCTCGGCCCCGATCAGGCGCATCTCGATCCCGTCCGTCTCGCTATAGCGGCGCAACAGGGCATCGATGGCTGGGCCTAGCCCCTGCGTCTCCAGCACCAGCGGCCGCAGCGTGAAGAGCATGCCGCGGATCTCGGCNGAGGTGCGCTTGGCCAGCGCCTCGACCTTGAGCAGCTCCTCTTTGGCCCGCGCCGGGTCCTGGTCGATCATCGTCCGGGCGAAGCCCATGCGCATGGCGATGGCGGCAATGCTTTGCGTGGGCCCATCGTGGAGGTCGCGGGCCAGCTCCTTGCGCGCTTCCTCGTCGGCCTCGATGAGCCGTTGCTTTTCCGCCTCAAGCCGCTGGTAGAGCTGGGCATTCTGCAGGGCGATGACGGCTTGGTCGCCAACCGACTTGAACAGATCGACGTGGTCGCGCTCGAAGTGAACGGCGGTGTCCGTGCCGATGACCATGGCCCCAAACAACTGGAAGCCGGCCCGCAAGGGCACGCAGACGGCTGTCAGGCATTCGCGAAACGCCGCGTAGGCCTTGAGTTCCGGATCTTCTTCGGGGTTGTTGGTGACCACCGGCTCGGCCTGGCTAAGGGCGGCCCCCACGACCCCCTGCTTGCCGGCGATCACCTGCTCGCTGTCGTCACCCAGGAAGCGGCGGCGGGCGATTGGCCGCAAGCGACCTTCCTCATAAAGAAACACCGCGCCGACTAGCGATTCGCGCGGCACGCCCATCTCTTCCAGGGCCAGGCTGCACACATCCAGCGACTGCTCCACGACGCGCTCAAAACTGAGCGTCGCGCTGAGGGTCGACGCCATCCGCTGCAGCGATTGAGCCCGGTCGTTGGCGGATTTCAGCTCGCGCAGTTCCTGCCCGACGGCCAGATTCACGTCCCGCACCAGCGCCAGCCGTGATTGTCCCACAACGTAGAGGGCGATGGCCCCCAATAACAAGGTAAACAGGATTGACAGAAGCAGTTCCGGCACCCGCTCCAGAGCCATCTGCGCGCCGAAAACGGCAAAAAGCAGCAAAAATAGCCCCACCTGGAGCGCGACCAGAACGACCATGCTGATGGTGATGATGCGCGCTGCCCGGGAGTGCCGGGAATGGATGATATCGTTTACTGAGTCGTCCATGATGACAGGCGACCTGATCGCGTCGCGCAGATTGCGCCCGCCGGATCGCCTTGGTTACTATAAGATGAAAACCTTACATTCGGATTAACGCTCTGCCGACGCCATCTACTATACCAGATTGTGCGCTCAGTTCACCATCTCCCCCGTTCGCGGGTATAATGCCGCCCTATGGCATTGGAGGAATCGTAATGAAAGCATTTGTCACCGGTGGGACGGGGTTCATAGGCCGCGCGGTCGTGCGGAAGCTGATCGAGCGCGGCCATCAGGTCAANGCGTTGGCTCGCTCGGAAAGCGGCGCGGCCATGCTGCGCGCGATGGGCGCGACNATCGTGCNGGGGGATGTCACCGACCGCGAGTCCATGCGCGCGGGCATGCGCGGCAGTGATGTCGTTTTCCACATCGCCGCCGTTTACCAGTTCGCGCCGGAAGCCCTCGCTCGCGCCGAGGCCGTCAACGTCGGCGGGACGCGCAACGTCCTGGAGCTGGCCGTCGAACTGGGCGTTCCCCGCATCGTCTACACCAGCACCGTCACCNTCTTCGGCGACACACGGGGCGAGATACCGGACGAGACCTATTACGCCGGCGCGCCTTTCCTGTCGGAATATGACCGCACTAAATGGCTGGCCCATTACGAGGTGGCCGAGCCGCTCATCGCCCAGGGCGCGCCGATCATCATCGTCATGCCCGGTGCTGTCTACGGCCCCGGCGATAACAGCTGGCTGATCGAAATGATGCGGATGTTCTATCGCGGCTTGTTGCCCGTCTTGCCCGGGCCAGAGACGGTATTGACCTATGCCTACGTCGACGACATCGCTGAGGGCCATATCTTGGCCGCCGAGAAAGGGCGCATCGGGGAGAGCTATATCATGGCCGGCCCGGCCGTGCCGCTGGGCGAGATGGTCGATTTCTGGGCGCAACTGACGGGCAAGCCGCGGCCGGCGGCGACTATCCCGGCGCGATTGGCCCGCGGTCTGGCGCCCGTGGCCGAACGCGCCCAGCCCGCGCTCTCGCTGCCCCAGACCTTAAGCGGCACGCTGATCAGATCGTTGGGCGTTTCCTATGCCGGGCGCTCCGACAAGGCGCGGGCGGAGTTGGGCTGGCGTCCGCGGCCTATTCAGGCCGGGATGCGCGAGACGTTTGAGTGGATCGCCGCCACAGAGCCAACGGGCGCGGGCGAGCGCGAAAAACGGGCCGCCGGGGTCATCCTTATCGCCGCCGTTGTGCTCTTGCTGCTGTGGCTGGCCGGCCGCAACAAACGGCGACCGAATCAGGAACCGGCCGCCTGAGCGACTCTTCTGGCTCGCGCGTCCACCGGTCAGGAAACCGGCGCTTCATCCGGCAGGTGGGTCTCGCCGGCCATCATCAACCCCAGCTTCTCCGGCGTCGCCTCGGCACGTGGCACGTCGCCCATGATCTGCCCGTGGAAGATGACGAGGATGCGATCCGACAGGGCCAGGATCTCGTCCAGGTCCTCGGAGATGAGCAGCGTGGCCGTGCCCAGGTCGCGTTGTTCCAGCAGCCGGGCGTGGACATATTCCGTCGCGCCGATGTCCAGGCCGCGCGTCGGCTGGGCGGCGATGATCACCTTCGGCTTGCGCGAGAGCTCGCGGGCCAGCACCAGCTTCTGGATATTGCCGCCGGACAGGTTCTTGACCGGCGTCTCCAGCGTCGGCGTCTTAACGTTGTACTTGCTGACCAACTCGGTCGAATTGCGCTTGATAGCCGCTGGATCCAGGAAACCCGCCCTGGCGAACGGCTGCTTGTCGAATTCGCGCAGGATCAGGTTCTCCGAGACGGTGAAATCGCGAATCATGCCGTCGCGCATCCGCTCTTCCGGGATGTAGGACAGCCCCATGTCCATAATGGCGCGGGGCGACGCGCCGGCGAGGGGGCGGTCGCCGATGGAGATCGTTCCCCCCGTGAGCGGCCGAAGCCCGGCCACCACCTCGGCTAATTCGCGCTGACCGTTGCCCGATACCCCGGCCAGGCCGACGATCTCCCCACCCCGCAGGTCGAACGAGACGCCGCGCAGGGCCGGCACCTCGCGATCGCTCATCGCTTCCACGTTGTTCAGGCTCAACCGCACGTCGCCCAGATTCATGGGCGATTTGGACGGTTGCATCGCCATTGGGCGGCCAACCATCATCTCGGCCAGCTGGTGCTTGGTCACGCCGTCGGTCGAGCGGGTGCCAATGACCTGGCCGTCGCGCAAGACCGTTACCCGGTTGCACAGCTGGACGACTTCGTGGAGTTTGTGGGAGATAAAGATGAGGGCGTGGCCGTCTTTCTTCATCTGCTCCAGCGTCAGGAAGAACTCGTCCACTTCCTGCGGCGTCAGCACGGCCGTCGGCTCATCGAGGATGAGCAAGGCCGCGCCGCGATAGAGCGCCTTTAGAATCTCCACCCGCTGCTGCTGGCCGACCGACAATTGCCAAACCAGGGCGTCCGGATCTACGCGCAACCCGTAAAGATCAGCCAGCTCATTGATGCGCGCTTCAACCTTGTCCAGGTCCGTGCGCACGCCGCGTGACGACTTCAGGCCGAGGGCCACGTTCTCGGTGACGGTCAGTGTGGGCACGAGCATAAAATGCTGATGGATCATACCGATGCCCAGGCGAATGGCGTCGGCCGGGGAATGAATGGCGGCCGTCTCGCCATTCAGAAGAATCTCCCCTTCGTCCGGCTGGTAGAGGCCGTAAAGGATCTTCATCAGCGTGCTTTTGCCCGCGCCGTTCTCGCCCAGCAAGGCGTGAACCTCGCCGGACAGGACGTCGAAATCGACATGGTTGTTGGCCAGCACGCCTGGAAAACGCTTGGTGATGCCGCGCATCTCCATACGGTCAATGCGACGAGTACCGGAAGGGAGGAGGTCTGTAGTCATAGTTTTCGTTTCGTTGTTGTAAGGTCAGCGAGTCATTCAGTCAGTGTATCTGTAGGTCAGTTATTCAGTAGGTCAGTTTGTCAGTCAACTGACCTACTGATCTACTGACCTACTTATTCATGTTTACTCGCTAGAGCCGGTCATACCCTCAAGCAGTTGTGGCAGGTACCAGATTTCGTCGTCGGTCGCCACAGCGCCTTCGGCGATATACGGCGTGCCATCCTGCAGGTTGATCGGGCCGGCCCACACGTTGATCTCGCCACTGGCCAGGCCGGCGATGAACTCGTCGAGCTGGGCCTTCATATCATCAGTCAGAGCCGGGCCGTCNACCCAGCCGACGTTCGTCAGGGTCGGGTCAGCCAGGTTCTCCCAGTCNGCCGACAGCCAGTCCCAGGATTGCTCCCAGGTGCCGTTGGAGACTGACGTGACGATGTCAAGGTAGGACGGGCCCCAGCTGAAGAACGGAACACCGAGGCAGACGTCCGGCGCGTTGTCGCAGGCGGTCAGGTAGTCGTAGGGGATCGCCAGAACGGGGTCACCCTGCGCGGCGCGCTGGCCGGAGATGTCGATCGCTTCCGTCGTATCGATGCCGCTGAGGATCACGTCCGTGCCCGTATCGNTGAAGTTGGTCACCACTTCGGTCGGGTCNAGCGTGACGCCGGGGATATTGAACCAGAAGCCGATCCAGTTAACCGCGAAACCCATCTCGGCCGGGTCCATGCCGCGATAATTCTCGTAGCAGTACTTCGCGCCGAGGTAGGCCGCGGCCGTCAGGCGGCGGGTCTCGAAATTGATCAGCGGGCCGAGGTAGCCGATGTTACCGGTCTGGGTGGCCAGGGCGGCCGCGCAACCGGCGACGGCCTTCATGTCTTCCATGCGGCCCATGACGTTGCCCAGGTTGGGCGGCGCTTCGCCGGTTTTGGCGTCATCGCCGGAAACGTTGATAAAAGTGACGTCAGGGTACTTCTCGGCCACGGCGAGCGTGTCTTCCTCAAATTCATCCGAGGTGGTGAAGACGAGGGTCGCGCCGGCGGCCACCATGTCATCGACGACGCCTTCCACGGTCGCTTCCGGCTTGTCGGCCGCGTTCAGCGATTCGAAGAGGATCATCTCGGAACCGGGCACGTTGTCGAGAACGTACTGCCCGCCGTCGGCGTGCGCCTGGCTCCAGCCGCGGTCATTGCGCGGGCCGACCAGGATCATGCCGAAGGTTAGCGGCTCGGCCGCGGCGGCTTCCTCGGCCGGTTCTTCGGCCGGGGCGGCCGTCTCGCCGCCGAAAACGGAGAGCGTGCCCCCGGCGATACCCGCCGCCGCCGCGTCGGCCGCGGCCTTGGCTTCTTCCGGTAACGCATATTCCGGGTTGTAATCCATCACCAGGCCGCCGTTCTCCAGCGTCAGGGCGAAGGACGTGCCGCCCAACTCGCCGTTCTTCACGTTCTCGATGATCGTGTTCAGGACACCCGTCCAGTCATACACCTGGTTGGCCACGACGACGCTGGGGGCCAGCGAGGTCTGGCTCGACTGCGTGCCGAACCACGGCACGCTGTTCTCTTCGGCCACGCCGATCGCGCCGACGACCATCTGGGCCGTGCCGGACAGGGCGTCTGCGCCCGCGCCGACCAGCGTTGTCGCCGCTTCGGACGCCAGAGCGACGTCGCTGAAGGAGCCGATGTAGTTGACGTTGACGTTAATGTCGGGGTTCGTTGCCTTGGCGCCGGCCACAAAGCCGTCTACATACAGTTTGGCATCGCCCGTCTCGATCGGGCCGACGACACCCAGGACGCCGCTCTCGGACAAGCTGGCCGCCAGCACGCCGTTCACATAGCCGCCCTCTTCCGAGCGAGCCTCATAGGCGTAGATATTGGGAATGCCGAAGGTGTCGACCGTCGTGCCCCAGGCAAAGCTCGTGTCGGGGAAGTCGGGCGCGATCTCCTGCAGGGAGCTGCCGTATTGCGAGCCGTGGGCGAGCACCAGNTCATACCCCTGGCTGGCATAGTCGCGCAACGCCGTCGCCGCGTCGTCCACGACGAACATATTGTCGGAATAGGCGAACTCGAAGTTCTCCGCGCCCATTTCGTTCTGGATGGCGGTCAGCGCGTCATACATGCTCTGGCTAAAGGCCAGGTCATTAATGGCGCTGGGCATGACCACGGCCACGCGGAACGGGCCGCTGGCCTCTTCGGCCGGCGCNTCCTCNGCNGGAGNCTCTTCCTCAGTGGTCGCCTCGGTGGGCGCTGCTTCTTGCGGTTCTTCGGTTGTCGGTTGCGTCCCTCCGCAGGCCACGATGGCCATCGCGAAGATCAACAACAGAGCAAGCCATGCATAACGTTTCATTATCTTCTTCTCCATTAAACTGAATAGTTTCCACATTAGTCTCTATTCTCCACCCTTCTGGGGCCGCGCGCTGCGGCCGGTAGAGGTGGCCAACCAACATTCGATCAGCCGATTGTAAACACAATAGTTCCAGAACAAGGATCGCGAGTGCATCACCTCCTTATCAGGATTATCCGGCGTGGCGGATCAGGTTCCTCGCTCATACGGCTTGCCGAGGGCGGATGGTTTGCGCATGCGACCGGCCGAGAAAGTAAGGACCACAATGGTCAACACGTAAGGCATCATGATCAGCAACTCTGACGCATTGCCGGGAATTGGGATATTAAGCGCCTGAATCCACAACTGTAGGGCGTTCACCATGCTGAACAACAGCGCNCCGAACAACACCCCGTAGGGCTTCCAGCCGCCGAAGTAGACCAGGGCGACAGCGATGAAGCCCAGGCCNCTGGTCAGGTTTTGTTGAAACACGTTGAGCAGCGCGATGGAGAGCGAGGCGCCGGCCACGCCGGCCATCATGCCGCCGAATGTCACCGTCGCGTAGCGGGTGCGAGCGATGCTGACGCCCAGCGCGTCGGCCGCCGCCGGGTTCTCGCCCGCGGCCCGAATTTTCAGACCCAGCGTCGTGCGATAGAGTACCCACCAGGCGATGGGCACCAGCGCGTAGGCTATGTAGACAAGAAGGCTCTGCTGGGCCAGGATAGCGATGATGGAGCCGAGCACCGGAATATCGGTGAGTGTGGGGAGCAGGTTCGGGAAAACCCGGTTTAAAAAGTCGCCAACGGGGCGGAAACCGCTCACCGTCTCGACGGTGCCCAGCATTCGCTGGAACAGCAGCTCGCTCATACCCAATCCGAACAGGTAAACGCCGATGCCGCTGATGCCCTGTTCGGCCTGCAGCGTGACGCTGATGAAGGCCATCGCCAGCCCCATGATGCCACCGACGATGATGGCCGCCAGCAAGCCCAACCACGGGTTGCCATAGGTGAGCGTGACGTAAAAAGCGGCGAAGGCGCCCATGAGCATCATGCCCTCGACGCCCAGATTGTAGACGCCGCTGCGCTGGCCGAACATCTCGCCGATGGAAGCGAACAGGTAGGGCGTCGCCAGCCGGATGCCGGAGGTCAATATGCCAATGAGTACGGTCGTGGTGAAAAGGTCGCTAATCACTTGGTGGCCTCCCCTTCTACGCTTAACGCTGGCGGCGGCGATGGCTCGACCGGCGGCTTCGCCTGCGCTTCCGCGCCGATCTGGCGGCTGCGGGCCAGGCGCCGGCTGAAAATATCNCTGCTGACGACAAAGACGACCACGAGNCCGTTNAGGGCTGTGATCAGGGCCGCGGGNACCTGCATGGCCCGCTGCAAACTGTTCGCGCCGACNATGAGCGCGCCGAAGATAAAGGATGCCGGTATCGCGCCGATCGGGTTCAGCTTGCCGAACAGCGCGGCCACGATGCCGTTAAATCCGGCCGAGCCGGTGAACCCGGCCAGCGACCCATCGGTGAACATCCGGTGGTGCACGCCGTAGACCTGCACCGCCCCCGCCAAGCCGGCGAACGCGCCGCTGAGCAGCAAGGCCAGGACGATGTTGCGCCTCACCCGGATACCCGCGTAGCGCGACGCCTCAGGATTCAGACCCACGGCGCGAATGCGATAGCCGGTCGTCGTCCGCCACAGGAAGATATAGACCACGAAA
>JAACJX010000616.1 GCA_014237545.1 Ardenticatenia bacterium
CCCATCCCACGATGCTCTTGACCATACTCAAGCAGCATTTTGAATCGCCTGGTCGAGTCTGGCTCTTGCTGCGGGTCATCGATCGCAATGGTCGCGGCTGGCTAGATGTGGAAGATGCTCGCTATCATCTAACCAAGAAGGACTCCCCTCTCCGCATCTGCGGCTGGCGGCGTCTGCGGCAGCTCCTGGCGCAAGGGGAGGGGTTATTCTGGCACCGCGACGAGCAGGACAGGCTGTGGCTCTATGGGGCTCACAGAATTGCCTACAAGCTCGATTCCGGCCCTTTACAGGGCTTTCCCGTCGAACTGCCCATTCGGGTTCTTCTAGGCGGAATTCAGGCCGTTAGAGCGGCTTTCTACGCCACTTTCCACGGCGGGCGGGATAGCAAGCCCATCAGTCGCGTGACGCTCGAATCGCTCTCCGGCATCCCCGGCCGCACACAGCTAGAGTACGACCGCGTGGCCCGCGTCGAGCGCCGGCGCAACATCGCCATCGGCGAGCGCTACTCTCAGGAGCACGCCCAGGACCGGGCCTGGAAGCAGGGCAAGGCGGTGTTCCATTTCGTCGATACGGAGGGCCGGCAGGGGCGCCCGGGCCGCGAATACGTCGCCTGGCACCTGCCCAACAGCTACCGCGCCGATTACCAGCGCCGCTCAAGAGGAAGCAGAAAGCGGCTCAATCGCAAACTCGCAGACCTGGTGAAGAAAGGGATACCGGGGAACGACGACCAAGCGATTGAGAAGCTCTTCTTCCCCAATGGGGCGCTGGCGGCCAGGCAGTACAATCGAGACCCGGAGTGCGATGCCTACTGGCTGCAGGAAAACCCAACCCGCGCCGGGGGTGGGCTCTGGCAAGTCATCGCCGGGATAGATTCGTGAACATTTTCATTTGTAGCCGGAAATAACTTGCCACCATTACAGGGATTAGATCCAAATTTTCTTGGAGGCCTTTTTGTTGTTAGTCTGGGAAGTAACCTCGCTGGATCTTCGCCCGGACGATCTTCTCCGCGACCTTCTGCGCATCTTCCCTCGTAGCTGCCGGATGCACCTGTATGCGCTGGTAGCTACTCCGCCGGCTGCCCCAGACGCAGATCACGGCCACCGGATCCAGCAGGGTGGGCTGGATGGCGACGCTGTAGCGGCGGTCCATATGTTTTTCCAGATCGACGCGGATAAGTGTGGTGTTCATGCACGAATTGTAGCTCAGGAGGTGAAATCGGCCGAGTTTTTGCCTCTTGAATCTCGCCCGTTAGTCTGCTATCTTGCTCCCAATTCTCTATGACCCTGGAACACGCCGGCTACCATGAACAACCAATTCCCGACTGGGCAGAGCGAGAGCGCTGGGTCGACCTAGCCTGGATCGCCGACAACCTGCCGGCATTCCATTCGGCAGCGAGCATCGCCTATGAGGTCCTTGGTCGTGGCGCCGTAGTCGTCGATACTACCTACCACACTCCGGACGGCGACCATCCGGCGGCCTACCTGACCCAGGACCATATCGCCCGNTACGAGGACGAAGCTATCGACCGCCTCATCACCGGTTACACCCCGGAGGAAGAGTTGGTCGTCATCCTCCTCAAAGAAGCCCAGCGCACTAGCGCCTACCGCGTTCGCGCCCGGCTCCCTGAGGAAGCCTCCCCTCTGGCCACCCTTCGTTAAGCACCCCCTTGATTCGCAGGCGTATACTGCTCCTATATGGGGGAACGTGAGCCACAGAGCGAGCGCCTAAATCGTGGGGAGCTGCTCTGTCTTTACCATCCTGGAACAAACGACACCTTTTCCGGCTACGGCCTGGTCATGCAGGATGACTGGCCCGGCCACCTGACCGGAATCCTGATGGTCGACCGTCCCTTTCCCGCCGATCCCGCCTGGTTGGAACGCATATACAATGCCTACGGGGAGTGCGACCTGGTGCCTATGACCGCCCGCGGCGAGTGGGGACTGATCTGCCAGATGCACATCGAGCCGGATAGCCTCCGGCATCTACGCCGTTTCTCCCCCGNCCTTGGCCAACCTCTTCAAGAAACCTTACAGCCGCTGCTGGAAGAACNGCCGGCGCCGACCCTGGCCCTGCGCTGGGANGAANAGCGCCGNGTNTGGNTGAGCGAGATGGTCTTTCGCAACGAGCTNCCGCCGGNCGTCCGCGAGGTCTTCGANNGCACCGGCTACGGCTGCCTGGCCGTCGAGAGCAGCCGCGGCATCGTCCACGTCTGCCACGCGTCCGATGAGGACATCGATAACTTTGTCGACAAGCCGGTCGAGGNTCGCTGGGACCTGATCGAGATGCCCACCGCGCCCCTGGTGCGGCTGGAGCTGCTCGTCTACGACGACCCNCGCGANCCNTTCTGCTTCGAGTCCTTCCTCAACGTNGCCGCNCCNGACCAGCTGGCCGTNCTGGCCGANTTGGCNGGNCAGGAGGANCTNTACNTGGCNTTNTANGGCGACGACCTGNCNTATCGCAATACCGCCGTCCTGCCTCATGGCGAGCAGCAATGGCAGCGACTGGATGAGATCATCAGCCAGGCCGAGGCCTATTGGACCGGCCTGCCGCCCGAGGCCCGCGATTTCGACCGGGCCAAGGCGCAATATATGCAGATCCATCCCTGATGATCGCNCCCCTCTTCNGCCCATGACCAACNNATNCNCANTNNAATCGTTGANCTTTNNCNGCCTTATGCCGCGCTGTCCTCCAACGACTTGAAACTGCCCCTTGACACGGTGCGCCGGCCGTGNTTGGATGGGCTCAATTCCCTATGTCGANAGAACGACAACCNACCATCNAAAGANAAGCCCGCCCNGCNGAGAATNNGGCTCAGGCGCCACAGATCACCCTCGACGACNTGGCCCTGCGGGTTGANCTACTGGCCGGCGAGCTACGAAGCCTGCGNGAGNCCGAACCGGCGCCGGATATCCGACCAGATANATTGCCAGAAGTACACCAGGAACAACCGGGAGAGGAGGTGGTTGCCATGGCAGAGCAAGATGACAGCATCATCGTCAAGGCAGGCTCCCGAACTTATTTCTTCGACCTCAAGCAGACCCGCGACAAAAACCCGTATCTTCTCATCACCGAGAGTCGCTTCAAAGGCGAAGGTGAAGAACGTGAGCGGATCAGCATCAGCATCTTCCCCGAGACTGCGGAGGCCTTTGGCCAGGCCGTGTCCGGCATGATGGCCCGGCTGGGCGAACCGGCCCCCGACCGCCGGTAGTTCCTCGCAAGATTTTCCATTGAACGACATTCCTTAAGTTCACCTCCCTATCCGCCAGAGACAACCTAACTGGTGGCTCCGGCCGGCTTTTCCCTGCCTATCCCGGCCCGCTGCCGGCGGAAGAAAACTGGCTCTTGACACGCCCTGTGCCGCCGTGGTTGGATGGACATACCTAACAAGGAGTGCCCCACATGGTCCCATCTATGGCCCAGGAGAAGAGAACCGTTATCAAAGTCCACGCTCCTGAAAGTCTGAAGCGTGCCCTGCGCCGGGCGGCCCTGGAGCGCCACATCTCGGTCGCCGCTCTGGCCCGCCTGGTGCTGACCGAATACCTGAAAGAGAAAGGCTAAGCGATGCCCGTCCACTCAATTGCCAACCAGAAGGGTGGGGTGGCCAAGACGACCACGGCCATCAATCTGGCTGCGGGATTGGCCCTGGCCGGCTACCGGACGCTACTCATCGACGCCGACCCGCAGGCCAACGCCACCAGCGTCTTCATCCACCCTCAACACGAGGTAGCGCCCAATGAATCGCTCCACACTGTCCTCATCGAGTTTGCCTCCTTGACGAGCGTCATCCGGCCCACAGCCGTGGCCAACCTCGACTTCGTCCCGGCCCNTATCCGCCTGTCGGGGGTTGATCTGGAATTAGCCCAGGCGCTCGACAACCGCTCGGCCCGCCTGCGCAAAGCGCTGGAGCCGGTGCGCGGGAACTACGATTACATTCTCATTGACAATCCACCGGCACTGGGGCTGCTGACGATCAACGCCTTCACCGCTAGCGACAGCCTGATTCTCCCCGTCTCGACCGGCTACTTCGCCCTGGCCGGGCTGGTGCAGCTGCAGGAGACGATCAACATGGTTCGCAGCACCCAGCTCAATCCCGATCTCAAGATCCTGGGCGTGCTGTGCACCTTCGCCGACCGGACCAACGTCTCGCGCGATGTCGAGGCCCAGTTGCGGCAATACTTTGGCGACCTTGTCTTCCTCACCCCCATTCCCAAGAATGTCAGCCTGGAGGAGGCCCACTCTAACCACACCCATGTCTTCGACTACGCCCCGCACAGTGCCGGCGCGGTAGCTTATAAGCATGTAGTCCAGGAGGTGGTCCGGCGATGAACAAACGATCCGGTCTGGCCGACAGTCCATTCTTCAACTCTCCAACCCCGGAGAACTTATCCGCGCATCCGGCCGAAGAACCCATACCCCGCGTACCCGCCGTAGGGAACGTACGCCCCGTACGCCCCGTACCCTCCGAACTACCAGTACCCCCCGCACGCCCGACAAAGCGCGTGCTGAAGCACCACCCTTTCGACATCTACATCGACCAGCTGGAGCGTCTCAAGGAGCTGAAACTACAGGCCATGCGGCGGGGCGAGGAGGTCAGTATGTCGCGGATGGTCCGCGAGGCGCTGGATACGTACTTCTTGAAGAAGCAGGTCTGACCCGAAGTCGTATCACCCAACGTGCTCCCCATATCCAACGATCGTGCCGTAGCGTACCCCACGTACGTACGCACAGTACCGACGCCTCGTACGGGACGGACGCAAAAAGACGGGCTTGACANCCCTTTCTGCATTTTGGTGAAATAGAAGTACTCGTCTTTGGCGACGAGTGGAACCCCACTGTGGCGGGGAAAGGGCCACAGCTGACCGACCGCAACGACCGATCCAATGACAACTGCTTCCCGGCTGCATAGCTGGGATAAGGAGCCCTCAAGGCTTTCGAAGGCACCTCAGGCGGAACAGAGCTTCGCCTTACCGAATAAGGCATTTTGAATCCGGGCGAAGCCCGCCTAGGCAAGTCAGCAGGGGAGGGGAGNGAAGGGAGGGAAGGATAGCGTCCACCAGGCTACATGCGGCGGGAGCCGCATTAATAGGGTGTGTCCTGTCCTGCGCCTTTTTGCAAAGCCGTGCCGGCCAACCCGGCGGATGGGAAGTTGGATACACGGTGTACTCGAAAACCGGATGCGGAAAAGCCTACGAAAGGTGTGTGGAAAGCGCGCCAAAGTCTACGGAACGCCTCTGGCTGTTCCAGAGTCCAGGAGGCCCCAATCTGCGGGCATCGAGCCCTCGATTGGGGTGCGGAAGAGGCTGGTTCTCCTCGGGGAGGCCGTGTCGAGCGCTTAAATCCCCACCTTCGCCGGGGATTCAAGCGTCGCCAGACCCCCTAACTCGTCAAACCAGTGCCGTCGGGTTCACGGGACTTGNCAGTCCGCGCGCCCCCGACTACCCCCGCTGCGCTTTGGGTTGCGGTACTCGCGGTGCTCGACCCAACCCAAAGTGCCCTTGCGGGCCTCCCCCTGCTTCGCNGGGAGACGCCCGNTGCGGCGCTACGCTGNGGCGGCCAGGCACGCGGGGCGCGGCCTGGCACGCCTCGCTAACGCGGGGGTAGTCGGGGCCACTTCGTGTCCCCAACGGCACGCGGCCGGCGACGANCTTCCGCGCCTTTTGTCGCCGGCCTCCGGACAAGGAAACGCGCCAAGCGGCGCGTGAAGATTCTTACTGACTTACAGCGTGGGCCTCTGGTCAGTCTAATCGCGTTGTAGCCGCTGCCGGGGGATATCTGCTATCCTTGGCGCAACCA
>JAACJX010000353.1 GCA_014237545.1 Ardenticatenia bacterium
GTGGTCGTCGTCTTCCCATGCGTCCCGGCCACCGCCACGCCGACCGCGCCCTGCATCAACGCNCCCAGCAAGTCGGCGCGNTTCAGCACGGGTAGGCNGCGCGCTTCAGCCGCGGCCCATTCCGGGTTGGTGCGTGGAACGGCCGAGGAGATGACGACCATNTCCGCCCCGGCAATNTGCTCGGCGGCGTGGCCTTTGTAGACCTTCACGCCTTCGGCGGCCANAGCGGCCGTCTGNGCGTTGCTCTGCTTATCGGAGCCGGAAACCNGGAANCCTCTACCNAGCANCACGCGGGCGATGGCCGACATNCCGGCCCCGCCGACGCCCACGATGTGGATGTGCATTCCGGGTGTGAGCTGAAGACTCACGGCGCTCTCCATTGGCGATTGCATGACGTTAAAGCAAGACGATCAGCAAGAATAGAACAAACAGGATCAGCAGCAATAGTAAAATATACGGCGATTGCGTCAGGAACGGGATGGGCAAGTTGTCGATGATTGGCGCCAGTTCCGGCGCGGGCCGGCTGATCCGCGTGGGATCGAACGGATAGGGAATGTCCGGCGTATAGCGCAGCCAGGTATTGGCCGCCACGATCTTGTATTCCAGAAAGGACCAGATAGACCCGACGACGAGCCAGCCGTTGAGCGCGCCGACGAAGAAGCCCAACAGCTTGTCTTGTAGGTCGTCGCGGCGCGTCAGGCGGTCACCCACCCGGCTGCGAGCCAGCGTCGGGCCCTGATAGCCGATGAAAGCCAGTATTAGCAAGAAGGCCGACATGATGAAAAACTGCCAGCGTCGCACTTCGGGCGGCTGGTTAATGTTATTATCCCAGCCGATGAAGGCGAANAGCGGGCTCATCAANTGATTGATCGTAAACAAGGCCANAATGANGGACGCGGTGACGACGATCTCCTTCGTCCAGCCGCGCATCATTCCNACGAACGCGAATAANAAGACAAGTACCCAGAATGCCGTGGTTAAACTCAGCATGATGTCTCCTCCTGCGGGAGAGTTGAAGCCGCCTTTTCTCTCGGATTGGCTTCCGCGAGAATCACCCGGGCCAGATCGGCCGCCGCATCCGGCCGGTCGAGCGAGGCCGCGGCCGCGGCCATCCGGGACAGTTTGGTCTGGTCAAATAGCAAGTCGCGCACGGTCGGCAGGAGCGTCTCGGCCAGCGTCTCGTCGATGAGCTGCACGGCCGCCCCACGTTCTGTCAAATAGTCGGCGTTTACTTTCTGATAGCGCCAGGCAAAGGTCAGCGGCACCAATATTGAGGGCAGGGCGAAAGCCGGGCTCTCGCCCAGCATGCTGGCCCCGGCGCGGGCCAGCGCCAGGTCGGCCGCCCGGAAAGCCGGCCCCATCTCCTCATGGAGGTANGGATACGGCCGGTAGTAGGCGCGNAATTCNCCCGGCAGCGCGGCCGCATTGGCCTCAACCTCGGGCCAGGTCAGCGTGCCNCTGACNTGGATGANCTGCGCCTNTTGCAGCAGGTTGGGCAGCGCGGCCATGAGCGCCCGGTTGATNTTGCGCGCGCCGCGGCTGCCGCCGAAGACGAACAGCGTCGGCCGTCCGGGCAGCAGGTCGAACACGGCCAACGCCTCTTCTTTGGAGAGCGCGCTGGCAGCGCGAATGTCGGGCCGCACCGGATAGCCGGTGACGATCATCTTCTCTTCGGGCACGAAAGAGGCCGAGCCGGCAGTGGTGCAGGCGATTCGCCGGGCCATGGGCACGACGAAGCGGATCGAGCTGCCGGGCTCGACATCGGGCAGGTAGATGACGATGGGCACGCCGTGGCGGCGGGCAGCGATGGCAACCGGCGCGGCCATGTAACCGCCGGTCATAAACATGACGTCCGGCCGGACGCGGCGCACGTGGCCTGAGGCGGCGCCGATGCCGCGCCCCAGCTTGACGGCATTGCGCGCCCGCGTCCCCAGGGGAACGCCGACGATAGGACCACCGGGAATGGTCTCTAGTCGCAAGCCCGCTCTTGGTACCAACGTTTCTTCCATCTCACCTTTCGTGCCAATCCACAAAATATCTTCGTTGCCGAGGCCCTGCGCCTGAAGCGCGGTTACGGCCGCCAGCGCCGGATAGATGCCGCCGCCTGTTCCACCGGCACAAACCAAGACCCGCATCTCACTCTCGCCCGCTGCTCTTCGGTTGACGGCGGCTTGGCTGGCGGCCCAGCGCGCCGTCNCGCGAGACGNTGAGCAATATCCCNACGCCGATNACGGTCATCAACATTGACGAACCGCCGTAGCTCAGGAACGGCATCGGCATGCCCGTGAACGGGATGACGGCCGTAATGACCGCGATNTTGATGAGCGCCTGGTAGNAGATCCATGCCGTGANGCCGACGGCCAGCAAGAAGCCGTAGGTATCGCGGGCGCGAGTGGCCACGCGAAAGCCGCGCCAGGCCAGGAAACCCAGCAAGAGAACCACGCCAACCGANCCCANAAGTCCCAATTCCTCGCCGACGATGGCGAAGACGCCGTCGGTGTGGGCCAGCGGCAGCGGCCCGAATTTCTGNTCGCCTTTGCCCANTCCCACGCCCAGATAGCCGCCATTGGCCAGCGCGGCGAGCGCTTGCTTGACCTGATAGCCGGCCTGTAACGGGTCGCGGAAAGCGGCCATGTAGTCGTTGATGCGCTGTGAGGCGTGGTCCAGGACCAGCATCAGGACGATGAAAATGACCATCGCGGCCGCGCCGGCGGCTATCACCTGCTTCAGGTCGGCCCCGGCGACGAAAAAGAGCGTAAAGCTGATCAGGCCGATCAGGATGGCCGTGCTGAGCGCCGGCTGCAGGACGATGAGGCCGCAAACGATACCGGTGATGGCCGCGAACGGCAAAAGGCCGTAATTCAGAGTCTTGATCCGCTCACCCTTCGAGTCCAGCCAATGGGCGATGTAGAGGATCATCGCCAGCTTGGCCACTTCGGACGGCTGGTATGACCCGTCGGAAATTGTTCGGATNGCCCCGTAATCGTCCACCTGGCCAAACAGGAGCATCAACAGGAGAACGANGATAATNNCNATAATCAAGGGCACTGACGCAAGGCGCAAGACGTGATAGTCGAACTGGAGCAGCACAACCGTGATCGCCACCCCCAGGCCCAGCGCGATGAGTTGGCGCGTGACGAAATAGACCGGGTCGCCTTCAAAGCGGTCGCCCAGGTCGAACGTGGTGGAATAGACCATCAACAGGCCGACAACCAGTAACGCTCCGGTGGCCAGCAGCAGCCAGTAGTCAACTGCCAGTTTATTGCGTCCCGCCAGAAGGGACGTGGATCGTTTCTTGACGACGTTTATCGTGGCCATCGCTTGAATACCTCCATTTACTCCAATTCGCGCACCAGGAGCCGAAAGTGCTCGCCACGCTCTACGAAATCAGTGTAACCGTCGAAGCTGGTTCCTCCGGGGGACAGGAGAACCACGTCACCCGCCGTTGCTTTGTCCTGGGCTACGTACACGGCCTCGGCCAGGGTTTCGACTCGGGTCAGAGCGACCGAATCGCCCAAATAGCCGGCCAACACGGGGGCCAGCTCGCCGAAGAGCACCACGTGTTTCACGCGGCGGGCCACTTGCCGCGCCCACTGATCCCAGACCATGTCTTTGTCCCGACCGCCGGCCAGCAAGATCACCGGCTCGTCGAAAGCCGCCAGCGCCGCCAGTGCCCTTTCCGGGGCAGTGGCGATTGANTCGTTCACGTATTGCACGCCGTTCACCCGGCGGACGACTTCCAGCCGGTGCGGCACGCCATCGAACAGACGAATACCTTCGACGACGGCTTCGTGNGGGATGCCGGCCGAGTCGGCCAGCGCGACGGCGGCCAGGATGTTCAATATGTTATGCGGGCCGATGAGCCGGCTGGCGGCCACGGGACAGACNGTTCGCTCGCCGTCGCTGTCGCTCAGCCAGACATGCCCATCGCGCAGGAACGCGCCATCAGTGACCGGCCCGCGCACGCTAAACGTGCGCAACCGGCCGCGGACGTACTCGCGCATCTCCAGCGATCCGGAATCATCGGCCGACAGTACGGCGATACCCTCGCCATTTTGGGAGCGCAAGATGTTGCTCTTGGCCGCCGCGTAGCGAGCCATCGTCTTGTGCCGATCCAGGTGGTTAGGTGTCACGTTGAGGACGGCGGCCACCGGCGGGCTACACGCTTCCCAAAGTTCCAGTTGGAAGCTCGACAGCTCCTTCACCACCAGATCATCGGCGCTCATTTGGGGCAAATCGGTGATGAGCGGGCGGCCGATATTGCCGCCGACCCACGTCCGCCGGCCGGATTTTTGCCCCATCTGGCCGACCAGGGCGGTGGTCGTGGTCTTGCCGGCCGAACCGGTGATGCCGACGACCAGGGCCGGGGNGCGGCGCATGAATTCCANCGAATCGTTGGTCAGCGCGATNCCCCGTCGCGCCGCCTCGGCCACGAGCGGCATATCCGTGGACACGCCGCCGCTGAGGGCCAGAACGTCGCACCCATCCAGCAGCGACAGCGGGTGCTCGCCGAGGACGAAGCGCAGCCGGTCGCCGGGCAGATCGGCCAGCGATTCCAATTGCGCGCCCAGCCGTTCGGCCGGTCGCATGTCGGAGAGCGTGACAAACGCGCCCNCGCCCACGGCGAAACGCGCCAGGGCCGTTCCCTGGCGGGCCATACCGAGAATCACGAGTCGCTTGCCGTTTAANACGTCCATCATTACACCAGCGCCAGCGCGATGCCGATCATCGCCGTCAGCATGGCGATGAGCCACCACCGCTGGACGATCTGTGTTTCGCTCCAGCCGATCAGTTCGAAGTGGTGATGCAGAGGGGCCATCTTGAACAACCGCTTGCCGCCGGTGGCCTTGAAGTAGAGCACCTGCAGCGTCGTGGAGAGTTCCGTGGCCACGGGAATAGCGATAATGATCGGGAAGATGAGCCACTGATTCGTCATCAGGGCCAGCACGCCCAGGGCCGCGCCCAGAGCCTGCGCGCCCACGTCGCCCATGAACATCTGCGCCGGTTTGGCGTTGTACCACAGGAAGCCGAAGGTCGCGCCGATAACGATGAAACTGAACACGACCAGGAACTGCTGATCCTGCAGAAAGGCGATGATGCCATAGGCGACGAAGGCTGTGGCCGCGATGAGCCCCGCCAGCCCGTCGAGGCCGTCAGTCAGATTCACGGCGTTGGCGGACCCCGTGATCAGAATGACGGCCGCCGGGATATAGAGCAGGCCGATATCTACCAGGAAAGGAACGGTCGGCACGGCAACCCAGCCGTGCCCTTCGTTCACTAACCAATACAGAATCACCGCGGCAACCAGCGAAATGGCGAGCTGGATCCAGATCTTCACCCGCGCGCGCATGCCTTCGCCCGGTCTGAGGCGGAACCCCTGGTAGTCGTCGATACCTCCGAGGATAGAGTAGGCTACCATGACTCCCAGGGGGATGACCACGCTTTCGGCTATTTCGAGCGCCTGAACGATCTGCACGATATTCACCACAAGGCTGACCAATATGGTCCATCCTACGATTAAAATGCCTCCCATGGCCGGCGTGCCCATTTTGACGGCATGGGTCGCCGGCCCGTCGATGCGGATGTTCTTCCCCAGCTTGAGCCGCCGCATCAGTTCGATCAGCGGCGCGCCCCAGATGACGGACAGCAGGAAGGTGGCGGCGGCCACGGTGAGGGCCCAACCCATCAGTCCAACCTCCCTAACGCGGTTACGATGCGATCCATCGCCATGCCCAACGAGCCTTTCACCAGGATCACGTCGCCGGCGTGGATCGTTTCTTCCAGCACCGGCACGGCCGCCGGGGCGTCTTCGACCATGTGGACGCGCTCGGCCGGCAGGCCGGTGGCGATTGCCTGGCGGGCGATCGTCNTGGCCCGAGAACCGACGCTGATCAATATATCGGCCACGCCGGCCGCCCGGCGACCGACGATCTGATGCGCCTGATGTTCGGCGTCGCCTAGTTCGAGCATGTCGCCCAGAACCGCGATGCGACGGCCGTCCAGGTCGGCCAGCAGATTGAGCGCGGCCANCGCTGAATCGGGACTGGAGTTATACGTATCGTCGATGAGCAGCGAGCCGCGCGGGCCGGGAATGACGACCAGACGAAGCTGCGACGACAACGCCCCCAGACCGGGGATGATCTCTTCCCANCCAAGGCCTTCGACCAGGCCGACGGCGGCCGCTCGCAGGGCGGTATGGACGCTGTGGCGGCCCAGCAGAGGGACGCGCACGGTCATGGTTTCGCCGCTGTGGTGCAGGTTGAAGCGCACGCCGTCGAGCCCCATCGACTGGATCTGGTCGGCCCATAAATCCGCGCCGCTGTCCAGACCATAGGTGAAGACGCGGGCCCGGGTGTGGGCCGCCATACTCATCACCCGCGGGTCGTCCATATTCAGCACGGCCACGCCGTCGTCGGGCAGGGCGGCGACCAGTTCCTGCTTGGCGGCCACGATGGCCTCCATTGAGCCCAGCCGCTCCAGGTGGACCGGCCCGATGATTGTGACCACGCCGACGCTGGGCCGGGCGATGTCGCAAAGCAGGTCAATCTCGCCTTGCGCGTACATGCCCATCTCGATGACGGCCCGCTGGTGATGTCCGCGCAGGTTCATCAGGGTCAGCGGCACACCGATCTCGTTGTTCTGGTTGCCCTCGGATTTCAAGGTGCGGTAGCGCCGCGACAGCACGGCCGCGGCCAGCTCTTTGGTCGAAGTCTTGCCGACGCTGCCGGTGATGCCGATGACGCGCACGTTGAATTTGGCGCGCCAGTTGCGGGCGATTTGCTGCAGGGCGCGCATGGTGTCATCCACCACGATGCAGACGGGCAGGTGGTCGGGCATCGACACTTCGCCGCCGCGCGCGTCGATGATTGCCCAATCGCCGCTCACGGGACGATCCACGAGCGCGACTGTCGCTCCGCGACTGAACGCGTCGGCCACATAGTCGTGACCATCGGCTTTCTCGCCTCTAAACGCGATGAAAACGCTGCCGGCGACCGCTTCGCGGCTGTCGACCACAAATGACGAAACGGCCGGTTCCTTGTGGGNCGGCCGATAGCTCGTCAGCGCTTCCAGGATGTGACCCAACGTGGGGCCCATTTGCTGCGTCATCGAGGCGTTATCCGCCACCTCCGATTGGGTTGCTGGCCTGCAGGCGAACGGCGTCTGGCGGAATGTCGAGTAGAACAACCAGCTCTTTGACCAGCTTCGAAAAGACCGGCGCGGCCGTCATGGAGCCCCAGGGGGCGCTCTGCGGCCGGTCGAGCTTTACATAAACGACGATCTCGGGAGCGTCGGCCGGCAGCCAGCCGATAAACGAGCCGATCACGTCCGTCGGGTGATAGCCGAATGCCTCGGCAATCTGCGCCGTTCCGGTCTTGCCGGCGACGGTGTACCCGTCGATGAGCGCTTCCTGAACCTCTTGCTGCACGGCGACGGTCGCCATGGCTGTCATCTGCGCCGCCGTTGTCTCGCTGATAATCTGGCCCACCGGCGTCGGCTCGTGCCGGCGCACGCCGAACTGGTCATGGACTTCAGAGACGACATACGGTTGCATCAGTTTGCCGTGGTTGGCCAGCGCGGAAACGGCCGAGATCATTTGAATCGACGTGACGGCCAGAGCCTGGCCATAGGCGTTCGTGGCAATAAATGATTCTTGCCACAGCTCATTGCCAGGCAGAGGCATCAGNCCCTCCGCCTCGTTAGCGATGTCGACGTTGGTCGGATGGCCAAAGCCGAATCGTTGGAAATAGTCATAGAAAGTGGTCGGCCCCATCCAGGTGGCGATGGTCGCCGCGCCAACGTTGAGNGAGCGGGCCAGCAATGTAGTCATATCCACGACGCCGTGCGCGCCGCGGTCCCAGTTGTAGGAGATATGGCCGCCCACTTCGATGGCGCCGGTATCGTTATAAGTCGTTGTGGGCGTTACCGTTCCGGAGTCGAGCGCGGCGGCCATAGTGATGAGCTTCATGACCGAACCCGGCTCGTAAACGGCGCTGACCAGCGGGTTGAAGTCCTGGCCCTCTTTCAAGTCATAGAACTCGTTCGGCGAATAGCACGGCTCNGCGGCCATCGCCAGCAGCTCGCCGGTGCGGGGGTCCATGACGATGATCGAGCCACTCACCGCGCCATGCTCAGCTAACGCTTCCTTCAGATGTTGTTCGACCACATACTGCACGCTGCGGTCAATCGTCAGGACGATGTCGGAGCCTTCGCGGGCGATGACCGATTTTTGCTCGCGCAGCGGGGANATAGGCACTTTGGCGACGGCGACCTCGCCGGCCAGTTCTTGCTGGTATTTCCCCTCTACGCCCGCGCTGCCGACGTTGTCGAAGTTGACGAATCCCAGCACGTGACACATCAGGCTGTCCTGCGGATAGTAGCGGCGGGGCAGGGGGTCGAGCTGAACCTCGTCGGCATATTCCAACTCGCGAATGGCACTGGCGACCTCGGCCGAGACGCGCGGCGCCAGCACGACGTACATATAGGGCGACTCCATATCATAGAGCAGTTCGCTGCGCCGGATCTGGAGAATGGGAGCCAGCGAATCGGCCAGCGCCTCGGGATCGGTCAGGATGCTGGGNGACACGGCGACGCGGTAATCCCACGCATCGACGGCCAGGATCGCCCCGTTCCGGTCGTAAATGACGCCGCGTTCGGGCTGATCGACAACCGGCAACTCCGGAACCAGCACCTGCTTGAATTCCTCGCCCTGGGTAATCTGGAACGCAAAAAGGCGGCCGACGACGACCAGCCCGGCCACGACCATCACCATGGCGATCACCCACATGCGTCTGATCTGACTACTGCTCATTGGCCTCTCCTCGGGTCAGGTCGATGCCCAAATCCCTGATCGTCAGGACAAAGGCCTCCCAAATCGAGCCCGGCGGTTCCGGTTGCTCGGCGGGAGTGGTTGTTTCGGCGCGTTCCGCCGCCGGTTCGCTCGGGTAGTTCGGAATCACGATGTACTCGATATCGGCGGGCGTCGCCGGCACAAATCCGAGCCGTCGCGCCTCGTCGTCCAGCCGATCCAGCGCCTGCGCCTCGGCGATCAACCGCTCCAGNTCGGCGTTCTCTCGCTTCACTTCATCGAGAGCCACCTGCACGCGCTGNACGCGACGGCCGNTGGCGGCGATTTCGCTCGTCTGATTCAGATAAATCACGCCCAACAACGCGGCCAGGATGAGGATGACCGCCCAGCCGGCCGCCGCCTGAGCCTGAGTAAGCAAGCCCAATCGCCGGGCCAACTCTCGGGCCTGGCGGGGTCGACTTTTTCCCTCGGGCGCTGCCATCATTCTGAATCCTCTTTGCCTGTCTTCGCCGCGACACGCAATCGAGCGCTTCGACTGCGCGGGTTGGCGGCGATCTCGTCGGCCGTTGCCTGTACGGCCTTCCGCGTCACCAGCTTAAGCTCCGGACGAGCGCCGCACGTGCANACCGGCTGCTCCGGCGGACACACGCACGCTCGCGCGGCGTCGCGGAAGAAATTTTTCACCAGCCGGTCTTCCAGCGAGTGGAAGCTGATCACGGCCAGCCGCCCCCCGGGCCTCAGGAGCCCGGCGGCAGCGCGAAGGCCGCGTTCCACTTCATCGAGCTCGCCATTGACGNCGATGCGCAAGGCCTGGAACACCCTGGTGGCCGGGTGGCGGCCCGGTCGCCCGCGCCGCCCTATCTCGTTCTCGATCAATCCGGCCAGTTCCGTTGTTGTCCGGATTGGCCGGTGAGCGACGATGTGCCGGGCGATGCGCCGGCTATGGGTTTCCTCGCCGTAGCGCCAAAAAATTTCGGCCAGTTCTTCCGCGTTTAAGCTGTTAATTAAATCGGCGGCCGTCTCCCCTTGCCGGGGATCGAACCGCATATCCAGCGGGCCCTCCTTCAGAAAGGAAAACCCGCGCTGGGCATCTTCTAATTGACGAGACGATAGTCCAAGGTCGAGGAGAATTCCATCGACGGCGGCGATGTCGTGTTCAACCGCGATGAGGTCCATATCGGCATAGGAGCGGCCGACAGGGATAAAGCGCTCGCCGAACGGTGCAAGTCGCCGGGTCGCGAATTCCAGAGCCGCCGGGTCACGATCGAACCCCAGCAAGCGGCCCGAAGGCGCCGTGTGTTCCAGGATGGTCGCGGCGTGCCCACCGGCGCCGAGCGTGCCGTCGATGAACAACCCTCCCGGTTGGGGGTCGAGGTAAGCCAATGTCTCCCGCAAGAGGACGGGCTGGTGGCCATACTCGCCTGTTGGTTCATCGTCGACCATTTCATTTCAAACGAACTACTTCCGCCGCCTGGACGGCGGGACCACGGCCGGATCAATCAGATGCCGAGGTTTTCCCAATGCTGCTCGTCGCTCTCGGCCGCGTCGCGGACCGGTTCCCAGGCGTCGCTATTCCATATTTCCAGGTGGTCGAGCATGCCGGTGATCACGACGTCACTATCGATATTGGCGAACTCGCGCAAATAGGGCGGCAGGAGCACGCGGCCCTGGCGATCGGGAATGAGATCGACCGCGCCGGAGAAGACGCGACGGCGAAATTCGCGGGCGCTCGGATCGCTCCACGGCAGACTCTTGACACGGGCGGCCAGTTCTTCCCAACCTTCCATCGAGAAGGCCATCAGATTGCGATCAAAGCCGCGCGTGACCACCATGCCGGCGGCCAGCGAACCGCGATACTTGGCCGGGATGGTCAATCGCCCCTTGTCATCAATCGTGTGCCGATACTCGCCTAAGAACATTTTACCCTATAATTAGAACAATTGTTCGCATTGCCCCATTCTGGCTGGAAAAAGTAGGGTTGGCGCGCCGATTTGTCCCACATCGCCCCACTTTTTCCCACATTTGGCCATAGTATAGCGCACACCTTCCACATTGGAAAGGGCGAGAGTCGAACTTTTAAGGTTCGGGACTTATTGAAGGCGGCGACGAGTATTTGTTGTAGTATCCCGCATGTCGGCTCTAATGTCTAGAGATGTTGCGTAAAAATATTCGCGGCTCGCGCGACAAATCACCTAGANCNGGCGGCTANTGAGNATACNNTCGATGGTGGATTGNTNANGTTCNGNGAGANAGCGGTTCGCGGCNGCGATGGAGCCACGGGGCNGGNGCGGACAGGGGGTNTNGNGCGGTTANTCGGCCGGCTCGGCCGCGGCGCGCATGGCGGCGAGAAGCGCNTCGACACGGTCGCGCCGGTATAAGTTCAGGAGCAAAGCGCGGGTNCGGGCCTTTGTGTCCTTACCCTCNAACTGCTCCCAATCGATCTCGACGTCGGCGGCCAGTTGTTTTAACTCATCCGCGCTGTAGTTGGCCAGAAGGTAGTGGCGCAGCACGGTTCGGGGAGAGTCNGCCGNCAGCCGCTCCAGACGCGGGAGATGTTCCGGCGGCGGAGGGGTCAACACGCGTTCGACGGCAAGNGCCACCGTGGGCGCGTTGCCGTCGCGTTCAGCCGCGTCCATCATGCGGACGATCAACTCGTCCAGGCTCTGGCCGCTGGTGGCGATATCCGCTTCGTCTATGTTGAGGTCGAACATCAAGTCGCTCAGGTCGGCCCGGCTGAAGCGCTGGCGAATCTCTTCATAAAGCATTTGCCGGTCGAATCCGGCTTCGGCGTATTGATCGACATGGTCGGCCGGCAGCGGCGGCGGGAGCTTGGGCTCAGGCGCGGGAGGGTGGCTCTCCCCAGAGGATGCGGCCGGCGCGTAGGCCGGGGTCGCCGCCCGGGGGGCCGCGGCGATCATCGGCGTGGCCGTAGCCGGGGTCATATCTCTGTTTAATAGCGGCCGTACCACGCCCCAGAACCAGGCGGCCGCGCCGGCCAACAGTACGCCGCTGATGACGTAGAAAAAGAAGCCCAGTTCGGCCAGCAGTTCCTCGCGGTTGAAGGTGCCGAGGAGGGTATCGAGCAAGGCGGCTGTTGTCACCGTCAATAGTCCAATGCCCCAGGCCACAGTCGGCCGGCGGATGAACATCAGCAGAAAGAACAACACCACCAGTAATTTGAGGATCACCAGTATCATCGGCGCGTGATTGTATGCCCATGCCCGACGGAAGGCAACAGCCATATGGGAAATAGTTAAAGGGAATGCGACAGAAAGGCCACCTTTACGTATAATGTATAGGCTCAGTTAGCAAAAAAAGGAATTCGGCCCCCTCGCTGGGGCAGGTTGGGAACAGTGGCAAATACCAATAAATCATTTACGAGTAAACTGAAGGATGTCGGTTTTTTGGGCGAGTTGTGGCAGCAGGTGCGGCTCGTCTTCTATCTCATCAAGGATCGGGAAGTCCCCATCTACCTGAAAGCGTTGCCGTTCCTCGGCGTGCTCTACACGCTTTTCCCGATCGATATAATCACCGATTTCGTGCCGGTGTTGG
>JAACJX010000125.1 GCA_014237545.1 Ardenticatenia bacterium
GTCTGTCCTTGTACGCAAACGACACCCCATCAAATGCCACTCCCGGTGCGCCGGCCGGCAAGGCGCCCGCATCGGTGGTGGTCGCGGTACCCACTTCCGGCCGCAGGTCGAAGAACTCTCGCGTGCGGTTGACGCTGGCCAGCGCCCGCTGGATGTAGCTGAGGTAGCGGCGCACGGAGTCGACCGGCGACTCGAGCAGGCCCACATAGTAGACGATTGTGAACACCGCGCCGATGGTCATGGCTCCGGACTGATAGGACAGCGCCGCCAGCCCCATCGACGCGGCCAGCGCGAGCACAAAAAGCAGTGTGCTCGCCGCCCCGACGACGGTGCTGAGCGTATAGGTGCGCGTCCGCAATCGGGCGTGGGTGTTCAACAACGGGTAGAGCCGGGCCATCACGTAGCCGGAGCCGCCGTTGGGCACGACGTCCTCCGTGCCGGTGATGTGCTCCTCCAGAAAGCCGAGTAGCTCGGCCGAGGCCTGGCTGATACGCGTGAAGAGCTTCACCATCCGCTCCTGGACGACGCGCAGCAGCGTGACCATCACGACGGCATAGCCCAGCGCCACCAACCCGATNCGCCAGTCCTCGCGGAAGATGAGGAAGATGATGCCCGCCACCAGCAGGCCGTTGCCGATCAGGTTGACGACGATCTCCGAGAAATACTCGGCCAGCTCGCCCACGTCGCTGTCGATGCGTTCGATCAGCTCGCCGGGCGTGCGCAGCTTGTGGAAGCCCATGTCGAGCCGCANNACGTGGGCCGTCAGGTCGGCGCGCAGGGCGTTGGTCGTCGCCCAGCCCAGGTCTTCGGTCAGGTAGACGGTGANNAGNAAGAGCGCCTTCTGGGCCAGCACGACGGCGAAGAAAAGCCCGGCCAGNATGTAGAGNNNATTNGCCAAATCGCCGCCACTGGTGGCCGCGTCGACAAAGCGGCCGAGCAGTTGCGGCGCGAGCAGTTGCAGGCCGATNCCGGCCAGCAGCAGNATCGTGAGCAGCGCCACNCGCCCGCGGAACGGCCGCAGGTAGTGGCGCATCATGGCGATNGGTTG
Organism: Ardenticatenia bacterium; assembly: GCA_014237545.1. Taxonomy (GTDB): domain Bacteria; phylum Chloroflexota; class Anaerolineae; order Promineifilales; family Promineifilaceae; genus Promineifilum. Next base: position 1,049 of record JAACJX010000125.1, read on the forward strand.
GGTNGGAACAGGTTCGTTCATTTATNAAGCATCCNCAGATTTCACAGATTACGCAGATACAGACCGGCGGCCACGCTTCGCAAGCGTGTCTCAAGTATGCAACTGTGGTCGCGANACGGGTAGGAATGCGAAAACCACAGGGCTGGCGTCCCTGCGGNCGGGCAGATGCGGATGGTGTGGCCGCGCCTGAGCTGGCGGGCCGGGGTTAGCGAAAGGCCGGATCTACCGGGCGGCGGGAAGACTGGAGATGTGCCGGGTGGAGTTAGAATATGTAGTGATTCGTGATTGCATGATGGGGTGCGTCCTGTCTATGGCTTCTTGGACTCGATTTCCCAGGCAGTATAGCAAAGGACCGCAATTCGTGGCAATAGGCAAATATGGTTTGATGCCGAATGTGATTTGATGTAGACTATTTTTATACAATATCGTATACAGATTGTCAGGTGGCGTTCTATGGAAGCGACAACAACCATCCGTGTTTCTCGCCGCACGCGCGAGACCTTGCGCGAGATAACCCAGACATCCGGTTATTCCGTGCAGGAAGTGGTTGAACAGGCCCTAGAGCTTTACAAACGGCGGCAATTGTTGGAAGCCACTAATGCTGCTTATGCCGCATTGCAGGATGATCCAGATGAGTGGTCTGCTCTTGAGGTCGAGCTTGAAGCGTGGGACTTGACTCTTGATGATGGATTGAAGGGTGTATAAGTGACGGCCCTACCCTCGCGTGGAGAAGTGTGGCTGGCTGACCTGAACCCGACTCGGGGCCACGAGCAAGCGGGTCGCCGTCCAGTCCTGATCGTTTCAACCGATCTTTATAATCAGGGTCCATCCGGCCTGGTATTCGTACTCCCTCTGACACGCACCAACAGGCGTATCCCTATTCACATTGAAGTACGGCCGCCGGAAGGTGGTCTACGAGATACGAGTTTTATTCTCACCGATGCCATCCGATCGATTTCTCGGGAACGGTTGGGCGACGTGGCCTGGGGGCGAGTTTCTTCGGAGACCATGAGACAGGTCGAGGATGTCCTGAGAACTCTTATGGAGTTATAGATAGGCTTCATGTAAATCGCACTGCCATTTTCAACACGGTCGTCCGATTCCTCACCGTCGCCGGCATCCCCAGTGCCTTCTCCAGCGCCCCGCCGGCGAACGACGACTCCCCCAGTGCGTCGCGCCGCAGCCAGTACACCTCGCGGCCGTCAACGTTGAACGCGTCGACTGGCGTCGTGTAGGCCAGCAGCCGCTCCCGACCCGCCTCATCCGGCGGCGTGCCGAGGAAGGCGACGTAGAACGAGTGGGCCA
>JAACJX010000206.1 GCA_014237545.1 Ardenticatenia bacterium
CGGCACGTGATTCACTTTGCCGGCATTGACCAGGCGTGGCTCTACCGCAACCCGTCTCCGCAACAGCCCATAGCGCCGGAACAATTGGGTGAACCAGCCTTGTTCGACGACCGGATGGCTCTGGTGGCCTACGGTGTATCGGCTGCCGATGACGTGGTAACACTCCTGGCTCGTTGGCAGTCGCTGGCCTTCCCCGGCGATGACGCGCGATATACCTTGCGCATAGCCATCGAGGATGATGCGGGCAATGTATGGTCGGTCCAGGAAACGCCGCTGCTGAACGAGACCTATTTTTACCCGCCGGATTGGCCTCGAGCGGAAACCCAGACTGTACGTTATCAGATGGAGTTGCCCCCCGGCACCCCGCCGGGCGCGTATCGGGTGACGTTGTCGCTGATCGACGACGCGACGGCCAGCCAGCTCCCGGTGCGGGTAGAGTCGAGCGGATTCCAGGGCATCGCTTACGACGCGGGCCGGCTCGCGGTGACGTTGCCGGAAACTATCGTTTCGGCGTCGCGTATGCAGATTCCCGTAGCGGAAGGCACCACCTGGCTCGACGGTCGCCTGCAATTACTGGGTCGCGGGGAGATCGCCGCGGAGACGCTGGCGGGCAGTCAGGTTCCAATTCATTTGTTCTGGCACGCGCCCCAGGGCGATTTGCCGGGCGGGTTGTCGCTCCAGTGGTATCTGCGCGCGGCCGACGGCGGCGCGGAATCGGCGGCCGACAGGTTGCCACTCAGTCGCTTCGACACGGCCAACTGGCGTATGGGAGAATCAATTCAAGAGATGTATCCAGTGGCGATTCCGCCCGACCTGGCGCCGGGACGCTACCAGTTATTGCTCTCCCCGGTTGGGAATGACAACCGCCCGCTAGGCGACGCCTGGACCATGGCCGAAATCCAAATCAACAACATCGACCGCTTGTACGCGTTGCCGGAGGGGATTGGCGTTGCTCTGGACGCCCATTGGGAGCCTCTATCGCTGGTCGGGATGGAGCCCGGCGAATTATCTGTGATTGCCGGGGAGCCTGTTGACCTGACCCTCTATTGGCGCAAGCGTCATGTGTTGGGAGACGTCTACTCGATATTTGTTCACGCCGTTGATGACGCGGGGAACATTGTGGCTCAATCAGATCACTGGCCGGGCGGATTGCCGACCAACATCCTGGATGAGGAACAGGTGGTTATAGACCGGTTTGGACTGGAGGTACCGGCTGGCACCGCCGCGGGCCAGTACCAGATCCGCGTCGGGTTGTATTCGGCCGAGAGCGGCCGGCGCTTGCCGGTAACGGCCGGCGCGACGGACAGTCTGGGTGAATACGTGACCCTGCCCGTCGCGCTCGAAGTCCTCGCGCCTTAATCCGCGCTTCTCAACAAATAACCCTCATACGCAGGAAACTACTCCGCTCTGGGCGTATCCCGCTTGCGCGAGGCCAGCGCCAGGACGATACCCGCGGCGATGAGCCCCAGACCGGCCAGCGGCAGGATGAGGTTGGTCATGCTCGTTGGCGAGGCGGCCCGCGACGCGGTGGACCCGCGAGATGTCATGCCCGCTCCTTCCAGGCTCGCTTCGGGATCGTTAGTCGTCACGGCTGGTGATTGATCGGCTGAAAGGGGTGTGGCGATAATTTCGGCCGAGACCATCTCCGACTCAGACCCGTTGGAGTCCGGCGCTGCCGCGTTTGCGTCACTCGGGCTCGCGGCTCCCTGATCACCGCCGGCGGTGTTGGCTCCCGCTCCGGCGCCCGTTGCAATCGTGGCCGTGGCGGTCGGCGTCGCCGTTGGCGTCGGGGTGGGGACGCATGTGAGAAGCGGCAGAGGCGTGGGATTCCAGGACGCGCCGGGCGTCGGCGTGGCGCCGTTGATGGCCGGCGGCGCGACGACGGGGACGAGGGCAGTGTTGCCGAATTCAGCCACATCCCGGTCCTGCACCCAACCGACCAGGTTGGGCTTCACCTGTATTTGCCACCATTCCGCGTAAGCCGCGCGGCCGGCGATCGGCCGCATCTCATCCGCTTCCAGGGTCGAAACAGGCCCGTAATCCATGCCTGGCCCCCCGTAAACAATCAATCTGTCGAGCGCTTGAATGTAGGGGGTGTCGCTACATTCACCCAGTCCGCCGGGGTTGGCCCGAATTGTCCCACCAAGGATCGCCGCCGGCGTGGTCGTACCTGTCGCGCCACCGGGGATGGCCGTTGATGTTTGCGCCGGTTGTACGGTGCCCGAGCCGGGAACTGCGGGTGGCGTCTCGGTCGGCGGAGGGTTGCCTGGGCTTCCGGGGTCACCGGGATCAGTCGGCGGCGACGTGGGATTCTCGGGCGGCTGTTCGGGGCCGGGAGTCGGCGTGCGCGTGGGAAACGATGGATCGTAAGCCCGGATCGCTGCGGGGCGGACGGCTGCCAGGGCGGCCAGCAGCATGGCGATTAATGATAGGGTTACATGGACACGCTTTGACATTTCACAATCCTCCACACGAAACCGTCAGGCTGCATTTCAGCGATACCGAATAGCGACCAGTTGATTCGCGTTCAAATTTAACTCAAAACTGATTCGCGTTCCATCCACGGCCGATGGCGCGGGCGTTACCTGAAGAATTGAGGCGTTATCAGGCAGGTTCACTGTGACCCGGAGCGCTTCGTCCTTCATTCCCGGCTGTTTCCGAATGTCTAGTTGGTAACTCAATTCACCCGACTCAAGCAGGGTGAGCACGCCGGGCGGCAACTGATACGCAAAGGTTGCCGTCACTTCTTCTTTTCGGGGTACCAGCAGGAAGTTGGCAAAGGTTGACAACCAGGGGAGGTCGTCCCCCACCAGGCCGGGGCTGTCCCACGTGGTTTCGCTGTAGAGTGTATTGCCCGGAACCGTGTGCCGGCTGGCGTCCTGAAGCGTGCTGCCGGCCGGCGCGTAGACACGCACATAGTTCCAGTAGCACTGGTCAGCAATGGCCAGATACTCGGCCGCTTCTTCAAATTCCTCGTCAACCCCCTGATAACACGGCTCACCGGTTGCCGGTCCGGTGTGGCGATAGGTGACGGCTACCTCTGCCTGGGGCTGAGAACTCAACGTGACCGTGTAATCAATGGCGCGTTCGATAAATACGTTGGCCTTGTTGTAGCCCATGTTGGTGTCCACGACCATTAGGAAATCGCCGGGCGGAGCCTGGGGCAGGCTGCCGTCCCACCCATTGGCGGCTAGCGCCGCGCCAAGCGCCGGTTCGCGCATGTAAATGGAGAGGTGCCGCTCTTCGGCCGCGCCGGCCATATTGGCGACCAGCTTCATCGGATCGATAGACCCGAAATCCGTCTCGATTTTGGCCTGGATGGCGGCCGCGAATCCGCCCAGGAACGCTTTGCGGTCTCGCACCCACTCCTGGATCTCCTGCCCTTCCTGAATATCCCGCGCCTCGCGCAGGGTCTGTAAAACATTATTGGCATTGATTTGCTGATCTGTACCGGGAATGGGCACCGGCCCGGTTGAATCCACCAGCAGGCGCAGGAACTCCTGGTCGATGGCGATCACTCCATCAAAAGGCGGCGCGTCGAGGCCATATTCGTACAATTGCATGGCTTTNTGCGCCGAGACGGGGAATTCAGGCCAAAAGTTCGCGTCGCGGAAACCGAACANCTCGAGNCGCATGAAGTCGTAATAAGGTTGGGGCGGGAAGGCATAGGGCTTGGCGCGCCAGTTGTCCACGTTGTTGGCGTCGCGGAAGTCGAGATTGGTGATGCGCCCGTTTTCGACGGTGATGGCTCCCGCGCCGGTGATGAAGCCGCCCGTGGCGCGCATTTCGTCCTCGTTTTGAGCCAGAATCAGGTAGCGGCGCGGGCCATCTTGCCCCAATAGTTCTGGGAAATGGGGGAGGAGGCGCAACCCGTCCTGGCCGATGGGCAGCCATTGATCGGAGACTTCCAGCAATTGGCGCACGCGCCAGGGCAGGGTCTCAGTGGGTACGGCCTCCGCCAGGGCTTGCCGGCTGGCCGCGTAGCGCCCGACGGCTAGCCCTGCGCTCTCCAGTTCGGGCGCGGCGGCGGAAATAACCGGCAACAACTCGCCCAGGCTGGCCGCGCCGAAATCTTCCCGTTGATAGATCGCCAGAGCTGGCTTCAGGCTCGTGATGGCTAATGCGCCAGCTTCTGATCCGGCGTCGGCCATCTCGAGTAAGTGGGGTGAGGCCACAAGGGTCGGGCCTAGGCGAGGCACCCAACCCAGGTAGGGAGCAATTGGTCGCGTAAATGCCAATTCGTCGTAAATGACGGCGATATCTTCCCGCGCCCTGAGCACCAGAGCTTCGGCCGCGTCGGGATCGACCTGATTCATCCCCCCGGCCATGAGCGCCCGTGCTTCGGGTTCAATGGCCAGGAGCGACTGCGCCGACTGATAGACGCGCCACGCCTTTAGTCCCAGCCAGAGAAGCAATATAAGCAAGCCGGCCAGAACGAGAAGCCGCGCAATTCGGCCCGTGGAGCCGCGCGACGGGGTTTGAACCGGCGCGGGAACATCAGGCGTATCCATCGGAGGAGGAGGTGTCGATGAAGAGCGATTGTATGAAGTCATATTAGCGATTAATACATTCAAGTTGAGGGGAAACCACTGACCCCAGCCGGGCTGTTCGGCGATCATCAGCCGCTACTCCCGGCGAAGGCACCAAATCGGCCAGGCAAAACGGCCGCGACTCCGAATTGACCCGTTGGAGTGCTGCCAGATCGTCCCCCTCAGGTACGTACAATTCAGGATGTTGCTCCCTCAGCCGGTCCCTGTACCAGTCGAAGGCAAACAGGTTAGCATCGGCAATCCTGATATCCGAGCGAACATTTTCGATGTGCTGAAAATAAAAGATGGTAAAGATAGTGCGATTGCCGGGAGTGAGCAAGAGAGCGTCTTCTGGAGCCTCGTTGAACAGGCGCAGGGCATTGGGCCTGACTTCACGATCCCCGCTCAAATCCCGAGCCGAAAATGTCAGCGTGACGAGGACAAGAGGCAGCAGCAGGGCAGCCTTCCCGAGGCGATCAAGCACCGGTGCGATCAACAAGCTCAGGATCATGAGCGCCGGAAGTAGGTTAACGGCCGCGTCAGGCGTATGGTAAAGCAGGGCAAATGCGACGTAGATACAGGCCGTTAACACCAATAGCCG
>JAACJX010000413.1 GCA_014237545.1 Ardenticatenia bacterium
GTTTGCGGGTGGTGATAGGTGTCGGCGTCGGTGAAGAACAGGAGCTCGCCATCGGCCCGCGCCGCCAGCTGGGCGCAGGCCCAGTTCTTGCCCAACCAGCCCGCCTCGAGCGGCCGCCCGTCGAACGGTCGCAGGCGCGAATTTGTGGTCGCCAGCGTCTCCAGGATGCAGCGCGTCCGGTCAGTGGACTCATCGTCCAGGACCAGCACTTCAAAGTCGGGGTAGTCCTGGGCCAGCAGCGACGTGATGCAGCGCTCGATGCCTCGCTCTTCGTTGCGGGCGGGGACGAGCACCGAAACCCGGGGGAAAGCCGGCGGGGGCGCGTGGCGCCGGGCGCGGTTCAGCACCCAGGTATTGCTCAGGGCGACGACCAGCAGCACAAGCTGAAAGACGATGAGGTCGTAAATGATGTCGTGTTGGAANATAGGGGATCAGCGGCCGGTCAGTCGCGGGCGCAGGTGGGGCCTTCGTCGCAAATCGTCGCGGTGCTTCCAGCCCAGGATGAGCACTTGCCCGGCCAATACCGCCAGAAAGAGCGGCTCGGGCAGCCACAAGAGAATAATAACCAACAGAGAGGCCAGAGCCAGCATCACCGCCCAGCCGTCAACGTCGACGACCTTGCGCCACACCAGGACCAGCAGCAGGGCGGGAACCGACAACTTCCACAGGGTCAGACCGATCCACGCGCCAAAGGCCACNGCCAGCGCCTTGCCGCCCTGAAAGCGCAGGAAGGGGGAGAAGGCGTGACCCAGAACGGGCGCGGTGGCAATTAGGGCCATGGGCCAGCCGGTGAATCCTTCCTGGAAGTAGGCCCAGCCAACCGGTGCGGCCGCCTTGCTCACGTCGAGCACAAGGGCCAGCAAGCCCACCAGCGGGCCGCCGGCGCGGAAGGCGTTGGTGGCGCCGGGGTTACGGTCGCCGAACTCGCGCACATCTCTGCGCCCGAACAACTTCGGCAGCCAGACGGAAAAGGGCAACGAACCGCAAAAGAAGGCGAAGAGAACCCAGAGGAGGATGGTTGGCATGGTTGGCTCGATGGTCAATAAGATATGCGTTAAGCATAGCACAGGGCCAGTAGCGAGCCAATCGGGCAGCNGTTAATCTGGNAGAGACTTCTTTAGTTTGGCGTTGACAGACCTGAGGGCAATAAATCACTCAGCCTTTGCAGGATATACGTAGGGTGAATGGCCGACTGGGTCAGCATCTTTTCGTCCGTCGCCCCGGTCAGAACGAGCGCGCCGGCCATGCCGGCGTTCAGCCCCATCAGGACGTCGGTCTCCAGTCTATCGCCGGTCATGATGCAGCGCTCGGGCGGCAGACCCAAAAGCCCCAGGACCGCCTGCGCCATGTGTTGGGACGGCTTGCCGACGACGGCCTCGACACTGACGCCGGTGGAGGCCTCGATGGCGGCGATCATCGCCGCCGCGTCAGGCTGGCCGCCGCCGGGAACGGGGCAATAGCGGTCGGCATTGGTGGCGAAAAAGCGCGCTCCGTCGCGGATAGCGTNGAACGCGACCTGCAGCTTGCGATAGTTGAAGGTGCGATCGAAGCTGGCGATGACGGCCGCGACCCCTTCGGCGTTGCTTACCAGTTCGAAACCGGCCGCGGCCAGCTCGCGCTCCAGAGGGGCCTCGCCGACCACGAACAATCGCGCGCCGGGCATGCGCTTTGTCAAGAAATCGACCATGACGAACGATGAATTGATGACATCGCCCGGCGGCGTGGGCAGGCCGAGGCTGGTCAGTCGATCGGCATAGGTCTCGCGTGTTTGTGTCGGGTTGTTGGAGAGGAAGACCGTGCGCTTGCCCAGGTGGCGCAAGCATGTGATGGTTTCGTGGACGGTTGGCAGCAGCGCTTCGCCCAGATAGCACGTGCCGTCAAGATCGAAGATGTAGGCGTCGTAGAAGGTTTGTGGCGTGGGAAAGCGGTCTATAGGGGTGGCAGGACTTGTTACTTTCATCGCAGTTGAACGAATGAGGGCGGGCTGTCCACCCGCCCTCGTGTATTCATCTCATTTGGCTACGGCTACTGCCGGGCTCAACAGATAGTACCCGACTACATCTGCGGGGCAAACCGCACTTGCTGGCCGGTCTCGTCGGTATGAGCCTCATAGGCCTCGCCATTGACGTCGAGCATGACGATCCAGCCCGGGGTGATGGCTTGCAGGCAGCTTTCATCCGGCCCGCCGTANCCCAGGCAGGAATCGCTGAACTCGGCCGGCTCAACCGACACCACCTGGACATCACCCAGGGCAACCCCCAGCTCGGCGGCCAGGAACTCCTGCGCCGCGGCCGCGGCCGTGTCAGCCTGGGCGTTGCCTACCGGCGTGTCCGAGGCCACGCGCACCTGCTGGCCGGTCTGGTCCGTATGCACTTCGTACGTTTGGCCGTTCACGTCGGCCAAAATGACCCAACCGGGCGTGATGACCTGCGCGCACAGTTCATCCGGCCCACCCAGACCCAGGCAGGAATCGGAGAACTCCGCAGCCTCGACTGAGACCACCTGAACGTCGCCCAGAGCCACGCCCAACTCGGCTGCTAGGAACTCCTGGGCCGCGCCCACCGCCGGGTCAGACGCGCCATCATCCACCGGCAGCGTNGCGGCCATGCGCACCTGCTCGCCAGTCTGGTCCGTGTGGACTTCATAGGTCTCGCCATTTACGTCGAGCAAAACCAGCCAGCCGGGCGTGATGGCCTGGAGACAGCTCTCGGCCGGCCCGCCCAAGCCCAGACAGGAATCGCTGAATTCGACGTCCGTGATCTCTGTCACTTCGATCTCTTCTTCGGCCACGCCCAATTGCTGGGCGAGGAAGGCAACCGCCGCGGCGGAAATTGCACTGGACGCGTCTTCCCCGGCCGGCGTCTCCAGCGCGGGCGGATCCGTAGCCTCGGGCAGCGCGGTGCCGGATTCAGGCACGTCAACGGTAGGACCGCAAGCCACCAACAGGCCCATCAAGAACACAAGCATCGCCAATATCGGCTTAGTATATGACATTGTTCTTACTCCTTTTATCCATATCGATAACAACTACCTAACCGGATGGTTGTTCCGGCAGGCGCATACCATCTATTAACGCTCACAAAGCCCAAAAAGTTCCGCCGCTTTCACAAGACGTTCAGTGTCTCCCCTCGCAATTGCCCAAATCTTGGTTCCCGGTGAGTTTTTGCCCGCCTTTCGCGCCATTTTTTATCCCCCCTGTCCCTGGGGACAGTGCCCTGTCGGTGGGACTGTCCTTTTTTTGTCCTTTGGGACATTGTGGTTGGTTTTGTTTCCTACTATTGTGTTTCTATGGGTGTTCATTTAAACAGAAACAAGGGGATGCTTGATTTGGCTGGGATTACAATCTGGAAGACCTGGATCTTGCCCACAAGCTGTAATGGTCACGATGACCCTCTTTGTTTCTTCTCGTCTATGACCACCCGGNCTTCCCACACANTCTCTTGNTAGCAAAGGAGGTANCCCATGNTCATTCGATACNTTNANCANAGGCAATTCGTCCNGCCACNCCCTTCGCGTGCGCGCNTCTTTATGTTGGCAAGAGCTGCGCTCGTGTTGGCAGGGGTCTTGGCGCTCTCGCTGATACTCGCTCCCCTCCCCGCAGCCGCAGATGGATGCACATGGCAGGGCCCCTTCATATGCACAGACACACTGCCGAATGGAACGATGGGCGGTTCGTACAGCGAACAGATTCCTTTCTGGTGCACGCAAGCCTGGTGCGAAATCTGGTTAGCAGGGAGCAGCCCGCCCCCGGGAATGACTGTGTCCCCGAGCGGGCTGGTGACCGGCGGCCCGCTGCCCACTCCGGGCACATTCAGCTTCAAGGTTGTCTTGTGCGGTCACGATCATCCGGCATGNTGGGTTATCGAAGAAAAACTCATGTGGCTCGTCATTAACGGCACCAACCACCAGCCGACCTTNACCCCNGGAGTGANTAGCTTGAANCTGTTAGAGGATGACCCTCCCTACAGCGCCATTTGGGCCACTGGCATCAGCAAGGGGGGTCCGGAGGATGAAGGGCAGACTCTCACCTTTCGTCTGAGCAACAACAACCACGCGCTCTTCTCCGTGCAGCCGGCCATCGCCTCGGACGGCACGCTGACCTTCACCCTCGCGCCGGACGCCTATGGAGCCGCTACTGTCTCCGTCTACCTGGAAGATAATGGCGGCATTGCCAACGGCGGCATTAACCATAGTCCTACGGCGACTTTTCAGATTGATGTGTCGCCTGTAGACTCGGTTGAGACTGGCCCCGTCTTCCCCGTCAACACCACGGACTGGACCACAGATCACGTCTGCACCGAAGAAAACTGCACCCTGCGCGAGGCGATTGAGGCCGCGAACAATTTTGGCGGGAACAACGCCGGCGGCCCGGCCAGTACGATCGAGCTGGAGCCCGGCGCGGTTTATCCAATCGATGGGATTGACAATACTTCCTCAGACAGTAGCCCGAACGGCCTGCCACAAATCTTGTCCAATATCACGATCAACGGCCATGGCGCGTCAATCAGGCGCAGCGACACAGCTCCGTCTACTCGCCTGATCGACGTGGGCGGTGGGTTCCTGACCCTGAACGAGGTCGCGCTTGAAAATGGTAAGGCGGGTCCGGGAAT
>JAACJX010000412.1 GCA_014237545.1 Ardenticatenia bacterium
CCATGTCCCAACACCGTCCTCGCCGCCAACGAACTCTACCGACGCTACCGCTGCTCGATATCCCCTTTCAGCCGCTTCGCAATCCTCGACCGCCATACGACTGGCTTGACCCCGATGACCTGGAGCGCATCCATCTGGCCTCTCTGGACATTCTGGAGAACACGGGCATCGATTTCCTCGATGAGGAAGCGCTGGACATATGGCAGCGAGCCGGGGCAAAGGTGGATCGGGCGGCGCGACGCGTCTGGCCCGACCGGGGGCTGGTGCTAGAAGCACTGGCCAACGCGCCGGCGTCGTTCCACTGGCGGGCGCGCAACCCGGCCCACGACGTCATCATTGGCGGCGATTCCATCACCTTTGGGCCATGCGGCGGGATGGTTTATGTGACCGATCTCGACCACGGCCGCCGTATCGGCACGATGAGCGACTATGAGAAACTACTGAAGCTCTCTCAATCCTGCCACGCCCTGCACTTCGCTGCGTGGGAACAGGTGACGCCACAGGATGTCCCGGTCAACTTTCGCCATCTCCATCGAGTGCGCGCCGGGCTGACGCTGACCGACAAGGTCGTCATGGAAGGCGCCCACGGCCGCGTTATCACCGCCGACACCCTGGCGATGATGCAGATCGTCTACGGCTCGCTCGACGGCGACCCGGTGACGGGCGACGTCATCAACGTCAACAGCCCGCTGGTCTTTGACGAGCGGATGCTCGGCGGGCTGATCACCTATGCTCGCGCCGGGCAGGTGACGTTCATTACGCCGTTCATCCTGGCGGGGGCGATGAGTCCGGTGACGATGGCCGCGGCGCTGGCCCAGCAGAACGCCGAAGTGTTGGCCGGCGCGGCGCTGGCGCAACTGGTGCGGCCGGGCGCGCCGGTCATCTATGGTGGTTTCACGACCAACCTCGACCTGCGCCGCGGTAGTCCGGCCTTCGGCACGCCCGAGGCGGCCTGGGCGGCCCTGGTCGGCGGGCAAATGGCGCGGCGCTATGGCCTACCCTACCGCGGCAGCGGCGGGCTGACCACCAGCAAGGCGGCCGACGNGCAGGCGGCGTATGAATCAATGTGGTCGCTGTGGCCGGCGGTGCTGGCCCATACGAACCTGATCATGCACGCCGCCGGCTGGATCGAGGGCGGTCTGACGGTCTCATTTGAAAAGTTCATCGTCGATCTGGAGAACCTAGCCATGTTTCGCCATTTCCTGGAAGGGTTCGCGGTCGATGAGGCCTCGCTGGCGCTGGAGGCTATTGATGAGGTCGGGCCGGGCGGGCATCATCTGGGAACAGCCCACACTCAGGAGCGGTTCCGCACGGCGTTCTTCCCCACTTCTCTATCCGACCGCCTGAGTTACGACACCTGGGCGCTGGCCGGNAGCGAAGACGCGGCCACCCGTGCCAATCGCATCTGGAAGGAGATGCTGGCCCATTACGAGCAGCCACCGATGGACCCGGCGATGAGCGAAGCGCTGGACGATTTTGTCAATCGGCGGGAGAAGGAGTTGGGCGGCTTATCCCTTTACGAGTGATCAATGGGCTAGAGGTTGCGCCTGATTCGCCTTGACCTGATAAACTCTAACCCGGAGGTGAAGTGATGAAACAGCTAATCACGGCAGTTTACGAAGATGGCGTTTTGCGGCCGCTGGATCCAGTCGAACTCGAAAACCAGCAAAAGGTGCGCATCCGCATCCTGATCGAAGACCTGGAAGACGTGGAACGCAAGATGCAGCGCACAGACGTCGAGTCGACGTTTGTCGCCAAGGTCGGCTACGTNTCAGAATACAAAGTGCTAGAGATCGAATTTCAGGACGGCCGCAGCTACCAGTACTTCGGCGTGCCGGAGCGCGTCTACAAAGGACTGATGGCCGCCGAGTCGCGCGGTCGCTACTTTAACGAACGTGTTCGAGACGCATATATTTTTGGTCGCACCCGCTAGCGACCGCGCCACGACCATGACTCAATTCTTTGCCTTCGACGAACTCACCTGGCCTGAGGTGGCCGCGCTGCGGCGCGACACGCCGCTGGTCATCCCCTTGGGGGATGGCTACGACTGGCCGACACTGGCCGAGGCATTGGGCGATCCGCCGGCCGTCGGCGTCTTGCCGGCCATCCCCTACGGCTGGCGGGGCAGCCCGCTGGCCATCCCCGAAGCGCCCTTCACGCAAATGATCTCCAACCTGCTCAGCAGCCTTCAGGACGACGGCTTCAGCCGCGTCTACGCTCTACAACCGCAGGAGCTCAATTTGGGGCTTGGACCGCGGTCGATCAGCCAATGGCACGAAAGCCAGTTGCGGGCTACGGCACAACTGCCCGGTGACGACCAGAGGTACAAGTGCGTACTGGTTCCCATTGGCCACACCGAGCAGCACGGCTTCCACCTGCCCCTGTCGACCGACACGATTATCATCGGCGCGATCGGCCAGGGCACTGAGGCGGCCGCGCCTGATGAAGCCATTTGCCTGCCGCCCTTCCCCTATGGGGCCAGTACTCACCGTTCGTCATTCGCCGGCACGCTCAACGCCGGCGGCCGGGCCTTCGAGGATTTCTGGCTGGCCGTGGTCGATACGCTCGTGTCGCGCGGCTTTCGCAAGATGTACCTGATGAGCGGCCACGGTGGCAACTGTTCCTTTCTGGTCAACGTGGTCAAGTATGCCGGCGAGCGCCACCGGCGCATCTTCTGCGCCACCACCTGGCTGCACACCAACGGCCACATCGCCGGCCCGTTGCTGCAAGAAACCCGCGTTTCCGGGCGTGGCGGCATGGGCCACGCCGGCGAATTGGAGACGGCCATGATCCTGGCCCTGCGTCCCGACCTGACTCACATGAAGCGCGTCGTGGACGAGACGGATTTCATCGCCACGGAGAGCTACTACATGGACTGGATCGAGGGCGGCGCGCTGGTGGCCAATCCGCCGTGGGATGACGATACGGTTACCGGCGCGTATGGCGCGGGCAGCGTGGCCACGGCCGAACACGGCCG
>JAACJX010000208.1 GCA_014237545.1 Ardenticatenia bacterium
CCCGGCCCCAGCGCCGTTTCCCATTCCTCCGGGTCGACAAGGTGGTGGAGCTGGATCAGGTCAACGTGATCGACGTTCAGCCGGTCGAGCGAGCGGTGGATCTCCTCGCGGGCCGCGGCCGCCGAGCGCTCGCCCGTCTTGGTGGCCAGAAAGAACGGCCGCCCGTTGCGCTTGATCCAGTCGCCCAGCCGGTCCTCGGCCGCGCCGTAGCTGGCCGCTGTGTCGACGTGGTTGATGCCGTATGCCATGGCGATGTCCATCGTCGCGTCGGCTTCCGCCTGCGTCACGTCGGAGAACGCCGCCGCGCCCAGCAGCAGGCGCGTGCTCAGGTGGCCGGTGCGGCCGAAGGGTAATTGTTCGATCTTGCTCATAGGTCATTCCCGTCCTTGCCGGGCACATCCCGACCTTCTCACTATACCGCTGAACGGCGTGGTGTGTCCAGTGAATCGGGTGAGCGGGAACGACCGATGGGAGATGGGGCGGCGAGCGGCGGGGTTGGTAGACGTGGCGGCCGTTCGTCGTTTGGCGCGTGATGGCCGCCACGTCTCTTCGATCTGCTNAACTACACCCCCATGGCCGGCGCCGGCTTGGGAGCAGGCGCTTCCACATGGCGCCGCCTGTCGACCAGGTACGCCAGGATGACNCCCAGACCAAACAGNATGACGACGACGGATAGCACAAAGCCGAAGACCGGAATGGCCCGCAGCGCCTCAAAGATCAGCAATCCCAACGCCAGATACCCGAAATGGGTCCACCGGCTGGCGGTATTCATCTCGATGCGCGACAGCAGCAACCGCCCGGCCCAGTAGCTGACGATGATCTTGGTGAGCAGGTAGACGACGAACAGATAGGCCACGAACGCAAAGCCGAGGAAGCTCGACGTGATGGCCAGGATGGAAAAGGCTACCTCGCCGAAAGTGACGAAGTTGAAGAAGATAGTCAGCAAAACGATCAAGGCCAGGCCAATGATCAGCGCCAGCGGCAGCAGCACNAAGACGATGCCCAGGCCCCAGCCGAAGCTCTGCAGCGGCTTGGCGTTCAGTTCGCCGCTCAGGGCGGGCAGGACGCGCGGGGCCAGGAACACCAGCACCGCGCCGACGAGCAGCAGGCCGATGAACTCGCCCAGGCGATTGGTGAACCAGGTGGGCAGGCCCGGCGTCGNCGTTGAGACCGGAGCCGGTTCGACCCTGGTCGGGGTGATGGTCGTTTTCACGACATCGACTGTGCCGCCAACACGAGCCGAATCGGCGATGAGCAGACCGGGCTCGACGGCCGGAACGGACGGGACCACNCCCTGGGGCATGTACATGACCGGCGACACGGCGTTCGCATCGATTGTGATGTTGCCGCGCACGTCGCCGCCGACCTCCCCTCTCAAGTCCAGGGCNTTCAGGCCCACCATCAGGTCTTNCCCGACGCGGCCGTTGTGGGCCATCTGGTAGGCCCCGACGAAAGCGTCGCGGGCGATTTGGCTGCCCGGCGAAGTGGCCAGTGAGTAGCCGCCGAAGTAGAGGTTGCGGCCNGCTGTGGCGTTCTCGCCCANGTCGAGCGAGTAGGCGGCGGTGTAGATGCTGCCGTTGACGTCGCCGTTGACGACCGCGNTTTGAGTGGCCAGCAGGGCGCTGCCCTCGACGACGCCGTTGATGACGACGGATTGGCCGATGGCCACCAGGTCGCCGGTGACCCGGCCATCCATTCTGATTGTTTGCCCGGTAATGATGAGGTCATCATCGATCACCTCCCCCTCGGGGATGACCACATCCTGGCCGGGGCGAACTTCGGCCGCGCGCGCCGGCGCGACGGCCGCCAGGAGGACAATGACGCACAGGATCAGGAAGATCGGTCGCAGTGCTTTGAAAAATGTGGACATGATGGGCTCCTTGCTTCCTCCANCGTATTAAGAAACCCCTCTTCCCCCTTATACTATGCCACCGAACGGCCGCCGCTGGCCTCTATCGAAAGATAGATTCTCTCCGCCGCGGCCGCGTCAGAGGTCTTTCTTTAGAAAATATCGCGTGTGGCCCGCGGGAAANTTGGGCAGTTCGCCAAATACCTGGTAGCCGTATCGCTCATAGAAGCCTGGCGCCTGGAAGCTGAACGTGTCCAGATAGGCGTGTTTCGCGCCGCGCCGCCGNGCTTCTTCCTCGNCCAGTTTCAATAACTGTGCTCCATANCCCTGGCCGCGCAACGGCTCCTTGATCCACATCAGGTTGACGTAGAGCCAATCCCAATATTGCTCGCAGATGACCCCGCCGGCCACTTCCTCGTCCGGGCCGTAGAGGATGAAGCAGTAGACCCTGGCGTGGTCCTCGCCGCCCTTATCTTTGTTGTACTGGCTGATGCCGCCGCCGATGGCGGTCCAAATGGCGTCATCCGGCCGGTCGACGTACCGGATTTGATACTCATCGCTCATGGGTCGCACCATATTCCTTCGTTGCGGAGTTTTCCTTTCTTATCAGTCGGGGTATGATGAACGGCACCTCTTGTTTATACCGCCGATAGGACTCGCCGAAGCGCTCGGTCAGCTCCCGCTCTTCCACGCGTTTCAGGTACAGAATCAACAGCGCGGACAGGAAGACGACCAGTCCCGCGCCGGAGACCGTTCCGGCGGCGATGGCGACGCCCAGATAGGCGAGGATCGTCCCCAGGGTCATGGGATTGCGGCAGTAGCGGAAGGGACCGCCAACCAGCAGTTCCTGTGTCGGCATCACCGGCAAGGGCGTGCCCCGGCCGCGCGTCACCTGTTGATAAATCGTCCACTGGGCGATACCCATACCCGCCGCCCCCAGCAGCCCGCCGAGAACATAGTTACCCGCGCCGAATGTGAGCCGCGGCAGGCCGAGACGGCGATCGGCGCGGCGGCCGCCCGCGGCCACGAGCCAGGGCAGGGCGAGCAGAAACAGCGGGGCCAGCAAGATCAGGGTGATGACATGAACGCGGGCGGAGTGCTCTTTCTCTGCCCAGTGGCTGAAGCGTGACATAGGCCTTCCCCATAAGCGCGTGATGTCCGGTGGCGGATGGCTCTGCGCGGGCGTGATACCTGACGCCATTGTAACATAGATTGGCAGCGAATATCGCGGTGGTTATAGGCCCCAGGCTAATTCAGCTTTTGATGGACACGACCAAGCGGGCAGGGGGAGGCAGCGGCGAAAGCATCTCCGTTTTGCAAGCCCAACTCCGCCCGCCGCTGCCTCGCCCTTCTGCGGAGGGTCAGGCAACCGGGAACAATGACTGTTTGTTTACAGTGACGCCTCTCCCGGTGGCCTGACCCGTACAATCATCGCGGTTATGCGTNGGGGCGGAGGTAGAGGCGAAAGCATCTGCGTTTTGCAGCCCAACTCCGCCCGCCGCTGCCTCGCCCTTCTGCGGAGGAGGGTCAGGCAACCGGGAACGATGACTGTTTGTTTACAGTGACGCCTCTCCCGGTTGCCTGACNCNTACGCCACACGACCAACATCGATTACTCTACAATGTTAACTACTGAAAAATCCTGGATAGCTATCCAACCGTATAGTCCTAACCCGGCAAAATGCGGTATGATGGATACAGATTGGACGAAAGAAGCAATCGTTTGCGGCCCGACACGACTTATCCACGACGGCNGCCAAATGCTGTCATTCTCTATCNAATGAATAGCCAGGTAATCATCAAGCCGCCCCCGGATGTATAAAAAGATATACACTGATGGAACATCCGCTGACGTAAACTCGAACGATGAGGGTTTGCCATGACATACCAAGAGTCGATCACCAATCTCGGTAACGATCCAGAGCAACTGGAACACCTGTATCAGACGGCCGTGCGGGCCGGCAAGGCCGAGGCCTTCCGCGACGCCATCGACGCCCGGCGGGCCGCCGCGCCCGACAACCTCCTCTACGCGGCGTGGTACTACCGGCTACGACAGTCGGCCGTCCGGGTCAAGGAGTCGTTCATCGCCTGGGGCTGGGCCATCCCCCTGGCGCTGCTCAACGGGCTGCTCCTGTGGTTCCTCTCCGATGAGCAGCGCTTCCCGATCACCATCGATAGGGTAGCGGGGGGATCGCTCGGCTATAACTACATCCCGATGGTCATCCTGCTGGCCGCGCCGATCTCGGCCGNGTTCGTCATGCTCTATCTCTCGGCCGCCGGCCGCAAGCGCTGGTGGCTGGCGGCGCTCGTCAGCCTCGCATTGCTGGCCGCCGGGGCCTACGTGATCTGGTTCTACCCGCAGATGGGCACGCGGCCGTTCCAGGAGCAATACCTGACCCTGATGGCCGCCCACCTGCCGCTGCTGGCCTGGGCCGGGGTGGGGGCGTTTCTTCTCTTCGGCAACCGCGACGCGACCAACACGTTCGCCTTCCTCGACAAGTCACTGGAACTGTTCGTCATGGGCGGGCTGTTCGTCATCGCCGGCGGCATCTTCACCGGCATCACCGTCGGCCTGTTCGATGCGCTGGGCGTCACCTTCCCGGAAGCGGTCATGCGGTTGTTCATCGCCGGCGGCGGCGGGCTGCTGCCGGTCATCGCCACGGCCATCATCTACAACCCGCGGGTCGCCCCGGCCGGCCAGGAGTTCGAGGAAGGGTTGAGCAAGCTGGTGGGGATGCTGACGCGGGTGCTGCTGCCGCTGACGGTGTTGGTCCTGCTGGTCTATTTGGCCTTCATCCCGTTCAACTTCTACGAGCCNTTCGAGAACCGCGACGTGCTGATCATCTACAACGCCATGCTCTTCGCCGTCATCGCCCTGATGGTCGGCGCGACGCCGGTCAGCGCGGCCAACCTCTCGCCGCGGGTGGGCGGCTGGCTGCGCTGGGGGATCATCGCTTTGGCGGCGCTGGCGGCCGTCGTCAGTGTCTACGCGCTGGCGGCCATCCTCTACCGCACGGCCATCGACCGGCTGACGCCCAACCGCCTGACCTTCATCGGCTGGAACGTCGTCAACATCGGCCTTCTCCTGCTCCTGCTGTTCTACCAGCTCCGCGCCCGCGACGGCGGCTGGCTGGCTGGGCTGCACCGCGCCTTTGCCATCGGCGCGGTGGCCTACGCCGCGTGGGCGCTGGTCGTGCTCCTGGCCCTGCCGTGGCTGTTCGGCATCGACCAGGCGCAGGTCGAGAACCTGCCGCGGCGGGTGCAGACGATCATCTACGAGCAGCCCGATCCCATCCTGCTCAAGTGCAACGGCAGCCCGCATATCTACCTGCTGGAAGACGGCCAGAAGCGCTGGATCGACACCATCGCCACGTTCACCGATCGCGGCTACGTCTGGCGCGACGTGAGCATCATCCTGTGCGATGACCTGAACGCCATCCCCGACGGCGTGCCCATCCCCGAGGACGCCGGGCCGCCGCCGGGGCCATAAGAACTAAAAACCGAGTTTTTAAATTATCTTCACCCGCCGGCCACGAGCTCCGGCGGCCGCAGCAAATATGTCATCATCATGCCCTTGCCCTTGATGGGGATGGGGCCGCGGGACTCGAACGCATACTTCCCGTCGAGACGCTCCTTCACCGCCGCGGTGACCTGAACGGCGCCGGCGATGCCGTAGGCTTCCATGCGGCTGGCCGTGTTGACCGTGTCGCCCCACAGGTCATAGATGAAGCGGCGGCGGCCGATCACCCCGGCCACCAGCGGGCCGTGGTGGATGCCGATGCGCAGGCTGATGCGCTCGCCGTTGAGCGCCCGGTGGCGGCTGACCGCGGCCAGGATGTCGAAGGCGAAGGCCACGGCCGCCTCGGTGTGGTCATGGCGCGAGCCTTGCAGCCCGCCCACGACCATGTAGGCGTCGCCGATGGTCTTGATCTTCTCCAGCCCGTACTGTTCGGCCAGCTCGTCGAAGTCGGAAAAGACCGCGTTCAGCAGCCCCACCACGTCGCACGGTTCGGCCGCGGCGCTCATGCGCGTGAAGTCGACGATGTCGGCGAAGAGCACGGTCACGTCGCTGTAATCCTCGGCGATCGTGTCCGAACTGCGCTTCAACTGGTCGGCGATGGGCCGGGGTAGGATATTGAGCAGCAGCCGGTCGGCCTGCTGCCGGGCGATCTCCAGCTGCCGGAAGAAGTAGACGCTGATNAGCAGNACCATCATGCTGGGCACCAGGGCGCTCAGCAGNGCCGCCGCCAGCCAGATCCAGTGNGGCAGCTCCGGCACCCGGCTCGCGAGCCACGGGTCGGCCACGACGGTGACGGCGGCCATCAGGATGTAGAGAACGGCGTTGAACAGCGCCGGACGGACGCCGAGTAGCAGCAGGCCGGTTGCCGGCCCCACCAGCGCCCAGGACATCGCCAGCAGCCCCGACCGCACGCCGCCCGAGGCCATCACGACGATCCAGGGGTGGATGGTGACGTAGACGGACGTGGCGAACACCACGACCGGGTAGGTGCGCGGCCGGCTGACGAGGACAACCAGCCCGATCGACGTCCACAGCACCGTGACGAGGTAAAGCCAGCCGAGCGTAGCCGCGCCGCCGCTGAAATAGAGGCCGGCGAACAGGGCGGCCGTGAGCGAGCCGGCTAACCCGGCGAAGAAGGCCGTCACCTTGCGCCGGCGCAGCGTCTCGTCGTCGCCGGGCAGGGCGAGCAGGTCATCCAGCCTTGTTACCCATGCGATAATCCTTGCTCTCATCCGTTCTGTGCTAAATCGCGATTTGCGGTTGGGGTTGCGACGAGGTGCGGATAGCGGGGGCGTTCCATCGACGATGCCGCCGCGACCCATGAGCCTGCATAACTGCGGGTAGTGTACAAAATCCGGCCCGCTGTGTAAAGGAAGGGGAATAGTGGGCCAGGGTATTTCAGTAGTCAACATCGGAGAGTAATCAATGTTGATCGTGTGGCGTATGGGTCAGGCAACCGGGACGGCCGTTACTGGAAATCCTACGGCCTCCCTTTCCGGTTGCCTGACCCTCTGGCCGAAGAAGGGCGAGGCAGCGGCGGGCGGAGTTGGTTCTGAAAAAGGGAATAAATTTCGCGGCTGCCTCGCCCCAACACATAACCGCGTTGAATTGTACGGGTCAGGCAA
>JAACJX010000160.1 GCA_014237545.1 Ardenticatenia bacterium
GGGGGTGGCAAGGGTCGGCGGCGCGTCGGTGATGATTGTCACGTTCTCGGCGTACCGCTGCGGATCGCGCCGGCCGGTGAGTAGCTCCCAGCCCAAATAGATGGGCGCGAGCTGGCTGAATCCGAGCGCGATTAGCAGAGCAACAGCCACAAGGCGAAGCAACTCGAGTGTTGGCCCCANTTGGGCCTCTACCCGCACCAGCAAATCGCTGACATCTTCAATGAGCANCGCGTATTGGTCAAACAGCGCGCTCAAATCGCCTATGCGGGTATTGATAGTTGCCAGATTGTCCGANGTGGCCTGCAAATCGGCCGACAGNGAGGCCAGATTGGANTTGGTGGCNGCCAGTTCATCTTCCAACCCGCGCAGGCTCTCTGGCAGGCCGACCAGGCTGGCCTCGAACACGCGCAGCGACTCATCGAACGGCGTGGCCGGGTTGTAGTCAATGCCCAGGTCAAAGCGCAGGGGGATTGAGCCGCCGAAAGGCAACGGAATTTCGCGGTCGATGCCCACTGAGCTCAATGTCGTTAGAGTTTGGTCGATGACTCCCGCCACCTCGATCATGTTCGGCAGCGCAGTCTGCATGCCCTCGATGGCCTCGGGGACTTCCTGGGTGGTGACGTTGGCCACGTTGTCGAGCAATGGGCGGCTGTCATTCAGCGTGATCGCCGCGCCAGCGGTGGCATCAACGGCCGTCGCCAGACCGCCGTCCACGTCGCCGATGGAGTCGCGGGCCAGTTCCAGCGTATCACGGGCGGTGTCGAGGCTGCCCGAAGCGACCTCGATTGTCCGGGAAACGGAGTCAGCAAACCCGTCCAGGAAGTCGCCGGCGAAATAGGCCGCCGCCAGTGAAGCTACCAGCAGCGTTAGGCCGGTCAATAACATGATGAGACCGAGAATTCGTCGAATAATCATGGTTGGCGTCTCATAGCTAAACGTGTCGGACAGTCAGGGCAGATACACTTCGCCCGTCAATCCTAGATATTTTAATCCACCGAGCGCGTCTTGGACAGATGCGCGGGTAATAGTGCCTGTGGTTTCCTCAGCCTCCGCTAAGGCTTCGTGTAATAATCCAATAGCATCGTACGTAGGCCCGGCAAAGGGGCCGGCGATTTCATCGAATGGCGTCACGGCGGCATAAGCCTCCCGGAATTCGGCCGGCAAGCCAAGCGGATCGAACGGGGCGAACGGCGGCNGGCCCAGAGGCAGCAGCGGCACGCCGTTTTCCCGGTAGATTGCCTCCGCCGCGGCGGTGGATTCGGGCAGGTAGTGCCCCACGACGGCGATGACGCCCGGGTCGATAGCCAGCGACGCGGCCGCCTGCCGCGCCAGCTCCGGATCGCCGCGATCATCCAGAGCCACGAGCGACACCCGGTGGCCGGCCACGCCACCGGCGGCATTGATCTCGCGCACGGCCATTCGCACGCTGTAGATCGCGTCGTAGCCCACGTGCCNGTCGCGGCCTTCGAACGGGGCGACGAGGCCGATCTTGACCACCGGATCGACCGAAGCACATCCGGCCGCCGAAAGAGCAACCAGAAGAACCAGCAGCGCCTTAGCGACAGCNTTCCACATTGGCCAGGTGCTCCTCATAGGTCACNCTGAAGGCATGCTGCCCCGTCGTGCTCGCCGCGCAGTCGAGGACGAAGTAGAGAAAGTCNACGNCGGCCGGCGCGGCGATGGCCTCCAGCGAGCCCAGGCCGGGGTTAGAGATTGGCCCGGGTGGCAGGCCGTCAACCTGATAGGTGTTGTAGGGCGAGGCGATTCCAAGGTCGGTCGCGCTGAGAGGGGATTTCCACCACGTGCCGGCCGCCGCGTCGTAGCCGAGGGCGTATTGCACCGTGGGATCCGCCTGTAACGGTATGCCCGCTCGCAGGCGGTTGAGGAAGACGGCGGCCATGAGGGGCTTCTCATCCGGCAGGGTGGCCTCCTTCTCCACGATCGACGCCAGGATGACCGCGTCGCGCAGCGATAGCCCTTGCGCGCCGTAGGCCTGGCGCATGGCGGGCGTGACTTGCTGATCGAACCGCTCGAGCATTAGCCGCGCCAGCGCCGCGCTGTCNGTGGTCGATTCAATGGCATACGTGCCGGGGAAAAGATAGCCCTCNAGCGTGGCCCCGTCGGGNANGGCCGCCAGGAACGGCAAGCCGCCTGGGCTCGCGGCGCGGTGGTTTTGAACGATACTCAAAAACGCGTCGCCGTCGATCTGTGCCGGGGTGACCACGCGCAGGTAGTTGGCCATCTCTTCGCTGCGCCAGCCGGGCAGAAAGCTCAGCTCCAGCGCGCGCGCCCCGCCCGCGCCCAGCGCGGTGGCCAATTGGGGGATCGTCTGCAACGGGTCGAGNGTGTAATCGCCGGCAACAAGCCCGCNGTCCAGGCCGTAGTAGGTNAGATAATTGAGAAACAGTTCGGTGTTGGTCAGCAAACCGGCCGCTTGCAGGTTGCCGGCAATGGTGTCGGCTCCTTGCCCGGGGGCGACGGTGAAAGGCTGCGGCCCCGNGGCCGCGCCGGCCGGTCGCTGCAATTCGGCCGCGTGCTCGGTCAGGTAGTATTCGAGGTAGACTCGCTGGGCCTGGCTGAGGTTCGGATTGGCCGCGGCGCGATCCAGGCCTTCGCCCAACCAGGTGCGGTAGAACACCCAGCCGGCGGCGGCCGTTACGATGAGCAATCCGCCGACGACGAGTACGCGCCACGCGCAGCCAAAGGGAGTCAGGCGATTTTCGGCGGCTTCATTCACCATCGCGCTCACCCCCCGGTTGAGCGTCGAGAAAGGATTGCAGGATCAACGCNGCGGCGACGGCATCTACCCGTTCCCTGGCTTTGCGGCCGCGCCGTCCCTGGGCGTGCAGGGCAGCCGTGGCCGCGACGGTGGTCAGGCTCTCATCCCAGAAGACGATGGGAATATCGATGCGGCGACCGAGGTCAGCGGCGTAGTCGCGNACCCANGCGGCNCGCTGCCCTTCGTCCCCACCCAGGGTGATGGGCAGGCCGATCACCAGGAGATTTATCTGCTGCTCCGCGGCGACGCGGGCATAATGAGCATAATCGTCAGCGCGCGATCGGCGGTTGAGAACGGAGAATGGCGAGGCGATGGTGCGCGTCGGGTCACTGATGGCGATCCCGATGCGTTTCTCGCCCAGGTCTAGGGCCATGACGCGGCCTGGCATGTTCGGTGTGGTGGTCATCTTTGCCGTGCGGAGCAACACGCTCCTTATTCATTATCTCTACAGACGTCAGGCCGGCCTGAATGGTTTCCCTACGGTTTGCCTCTAATGTAGTTCCACTAGTTGGCGCGCACGGCCACGCGTATTTGTTCGGCGCGCAAGGGCAGGCGGCCGCGCGACACACCCCACCACCACCCCGGCCCCACGACGAGCGCAGGCGGCTCGGCCAGTGGCACNGCGGCGGCGAGGNAGGGAATAGCCTCGCTGGCCCGCTTACCGCGCAGGGCTGCGGCCAGCGCNTCGGGGTCAACGGNCGCCCGGCCAGTCGCCCGGGCGGTGAGTTGGAATGAATCAGGTTCTCCGGCATCCGACCCAATTTGAACGCGCAGGGTCGATGCATCTAGCTCGTAAACGTCGGGCAGAATGTGGGCCAATTGCTGGTAGGCGATGCGGTTGACGTCGGCCGCGGCGACGGCCGCGCCNCTCAGCGCGACCCGCAGCGTCAGAGTGGCCTCTGCTTCATCGCGCTCAAAGGTCTCTTCCACGATCTCGGTTTGAGCCGATGCAGGCACGAGCAATTCGCCCGGCGCGACCCGCCGCGCGAGATGNTTTGGCGCGACGGCGCCCAGCGCCTGCAGGGCCTGGGCGCGGATGCGTTGGCGGTCGGCGTCGGCGTGTGCTGTAACCGGCCCGGCGGCTGTCCATTCCAGTTCGTGCCGCACCTCGCGCGTCGGAACCNTGCTGCCCGCTATTTCCGCGCCCCCGGAACCGGCCGCCAGTGTCAAGATCACTTGCGCCGCTTGGGCGTCGGGGGTCAGGGTGATCGTGGCGCGGGGGAGGGCGTAGGCCGCGGCGGCAAGGAGCAAGATCGGGACGAGCAGAACCGCCACTAGAACGGCCAGTCGCGCCGTCCACTGCCGGCCGCGGAGCTTCGTCGCGCTGTGCACCGCCCCTGNACCCGGGGCCCAGGGGTGCCGATCATCACCCGGCGCGAANCCCAGCACCTCCGAACGACGACGGGCGCGCCACCAGCCGGGCCGGAAATGTTCGGCCAGGGTGAGGTTGGCGAAGGCCGGCAGCCCCAGCGCCCGCGCCTGCTGAGATAGCTCCCGGTTAGCCGTCACCAGGCCGACGTCCAGCCGTTCCCGGTCGGCCAGACGGCGCAACAGGACGAGATCGAGCCCACTCAACGGGGCGGCTCGTCCGGGGAACAGCAACACCGTGCGCTCGTGGCCGCCCTGCAACAGGCGATCCCGGGTCGAGTANAAGGTATCNGCCGGATCCAGCTCGATNACTCGAATNGGCATATGGCTCGNGGGGCCGCAGGGGCTAGACCCNCGGCCNATCACTTCTGACGTTCANATNATTTAAACANANACGGCGNGNCGCTAGGCGAGAGCTGACTCGACCAGAGCCTTCACNGCCGCCAGCGCTTCGCCCAGCTTNTCCGGGTCGCGGCCGCCAGCCTGGGCCATGTTNGGCCGCCCGCCGCCGCTGCCGCCGACGATCTTGGCCACTTCGCGCACCAGGTCGCCGGCCTTCACGCCGCGGGCGATCAGGTCNTCGGTCACGGTGGCNATGATGACCGGCTTGCCGTTGCTGACCGTNCCGAGNACGGCCACGCCCGATTTGACCCGATCGCGGAACCAGTCGGTCATCTCGCGCAACTGATCGACGTTTTGCACGTCCACCTGCGCCGNCAGTAAATANGCGTCGCCCACCTGGGCCAGACCGCCCAGNAGTATATCGAACTGCCCGCGGGCCAGCCGGCGGTTGGCNGTCTCCAGTTCGCGCTCCTGGGCGCGGTCGTGCTCCAGCAGCGCTTCGANCCGGTGCTCCAATTCGGCCACCGGTGTGTTAAGCTTGCCNGCCANCCGGTCGAGCAGGCTCAAGCGTTCGGCGATAAATTCGTACGCGCCGCGNCCGGTGACAGCCTCAACACGCCGCACGCCCGCGCCGACGGCTTCCTCGCCCACNAATCGGAAGAGGCCNATCTCGCCGGTCNCATTCACGTGGAGACCNCCGCACAGCTCAAAGCTATATGGCTTGACCGCGTTGCCGTTATCNGGCCCGTCGCCCACGGTGATGGTGCGGACGATGTCGCCGTACTTCTCGCCGAATAGGGCCATCGCGCCGGCGGCGATCGCCTCTTTCTGGCCCATATAGGCGACGTTGACCGGGTGGTTGGCCAGGATCGCCTCGTTGATAGCCGCCTCAATGCGGCCGAGCGTCGCGCGGTCCACCGCCTTGTCGTGGGTGAAGTCAAAGCGCAGTCGATCGGGGGCCACGAGCGAGCCGGCCTGCACGACGTGGTTGCCCAGATGGCTACGCAATTCGCGGTGGAGTAGGTGCGTCGCCGTGTGGTTGCGGCGGATGTCGGCGCGACGCGTCCGGTCGACCTCAAGGCGCACCAGGTCGCCCTCGCGGAGTTCGCCTTGGGAAACCTGGCCGGCGTGGACAATGAGCCCGGCCACCGGCCGGCGCGTGTCATTGACCCGGACGAGCGTCGCCCCGTCGGCGGTGATAACGCCTGTGTCGCTCACCTCGCCGCCGGCCTCAACATAGAACGGCGTGGCAGCGGTTACGACCTCTACCTTGTCCCCCGCGTTCGCCGCTTGCACGCGCTGGCCGTCGCGGATCAATCCGATCACCGTGGTCTCCAGCGACGCGCCGGAATAGGGATCATAATCAACGCCNGAATCCTCNAGGTAGCCATTCTCGACGAGATCGCGCAACAGGTCGGAGTAGACNTTGGCCCCGACGACGTAGTTNGCGAACGCGCCGCTGCCGCTGGCCAGCGCGTGGGCCTCNCGCGCGGCGTTNTAGCCCGCTTCGTCAACGGTCATGCCGTGTTGCTCCTGGGCTACGTCGCGAGTGANCTCCAGCGGCAAACCATAGGTCGCGTATAGATTAAAAGCCACGTCGCCGGGAATCTCCCTGACGCCCTGGCTGTGCAACTCGTCCACCAGCTCATCGAGGTGTAACAGCGCTTTATCGAGCGTGCGATTGAAGCGCTCCTCTTCGCGGCGCAGCGTATGGAGGATCAGGTCGCGCCGCTGGCGCAACTCCGGATAGGCCTCGCCCATCTGCTCAATATAAACCTGGGCCACCTCGCCCAGGAACGGCTCGTGGAAGCCAATCTTGCGGCCGAAGCGCGCCGCCCGGCGAATGATCATGCGCAGCACGTAGCCCGCGCCAGTGTTGCCCGGCTGCACGCCGTCGGCGATGAGGAATGTCGCCGCGCGGCCGTGGTCGGCGATGACCCGATAGCCGACGTAGTTCTCCTGGCGCTGCGCGTCGCTGTCGCCCAGTAACTCCTGGACGCGAGCCAGGACGGGGACGAAGAGATCCGTGTCGTAATTGCTCTCGACGCCCTGGATAACGCGCACCAACCGCTCCATGCCCATGCCCGTATCGACCGATGGNTTCGGCAGCGGCACGAGCNTGCCGTCCGGCTGGGCNTCATACTGCATGAAAACAAGGTTCCACACCTCGACGTAATTGGGATAATCGTCGTTGTTGACGCCGGNCGGGTTGATGTCTTTCATCTCGCCGGAGTAATAGTGGATTTCCGAGCAGGGNCCNCANGGGCCAATGTCGCCCATNGCCCAGAAGTTGTCCTTCTTGCCGAAGCGCAGGATGCGGTCGGCGGGGAGATAGCGTTCCCACAGAGCGGCCGCTTCGTCATCATCGGTATAAACGGTGGCAAACAGGCGCTCCGGCTCCAACTCCATTACGCCGGTCAGGAACATCCAGGCATAGTCGATGGCCTCGCGCTTGAAGTAGTCGCCGAAGGAGAAGTTGCCGAGCATCTCGAAGAAGGTGTGGTGGCGGGCCGAGGGGCCGACGTTTTCCAGATCGTTTTGCTTGCCCTGCACGCGCATGACCTTCTGGGCCGTTGTGGCGCGGCTGTAGGGACGTTTTTCCTTGCCCAGGAAAACGTCGACGAACTGGTTCATCCCGGCGTTGGTGAACAGCAGCGTCGGATTGTCCNGCTGCGGCAGGGGGGCGCTGGGGACGACCTCGTGTTTTAACTCGTTGAAGTAGTCAAGAAAGGCTTTTCGTATTTCGTTACTGGTTGTCGGTCTCATAATTGCTCCGGGCGAATTTTATCAGAATCAGGAAAGGNCGCCGACTGTGGGAATGGACCACGGNNGNCAGNCNNCCGACCANNGGAATATCGGGNTGNATGTTGGTTGTTTCCTTGNTTCACTTCATANCCGCTCCTGNTAATGGTTNGTTCTACCAGTCTGCCCACTGTGGTCTGNGGTCTATCGTCCGTCGTCCAAAACAAAAACCGCCAGACCGAGCGTTCAGTCTGGCGGTTGCCGTTTCGCGTNAGTTTTTNNGTTCGCGTCAAGCAACANCTCCGACCAGACTGGATGTCCGGCCGGCGGCGGCGAGCTGCGGCTGCTTGAGCGACTTTGTCAACATGATCAACATGATAATAAACATGCNNCTAAAGGTCAATAACCTCCGGGTNTTTTTNGGCGACGGGGGATGGGCCGGCGCCTTNCCGCTCAATAATTCATGCNCANCTACGCAAAAAGGCCGGTGGGATTGACGACTGCTGTACAATTTTTAGNACTTCAGTGAANTTATCACCTANNAGGANATTGTCGTGTTNATACTTGANACGAANCGTTTGATCCTTCGCCGTCTANAGCTGACGGACCTTGATGACCTCTATAAGATGTATCGCGATCCTGAAATGCGCCTCTATTTTCCGGTGGAAGGAGCGTCCCCCGACCGTACGCTGACGCTGGAGGAGACGAGGGAAGAACTGGAGTGGTTCCTGAATGGCCACCCCCGGCATCCGGAGTTAGGCCTCTGGGCGACCATTCTCAAGGAGACGGGGGCCTTTGTCGGCCGCTGCGGCTTGTTGCCGTGGACATTGGACGGCCGGGATGAGGTCGAGGTCGCCTATATGATCGATAAAGCTTATTGGGGGCGCGGGCTGGGAAGTGAGGCGGCGCGGGGAATACGCGATTACGCTTTCGAGAAGCTGGGCCTAAATCGCCTGGTCTGCTTCATCGATCCGCAGAACGAGGCTTCTATCAAAGTCGCGACCCAGATGGGCATGACGTTTGAACGGGAAGCGGTCGACGAGCACGGGCCATTTCATCTCTATTCGATGGAGAAGGGGGATGGAGCCTGACCAATGGGCCAGCACATCGGCTATGTAACCCTGGTCGTTGGCGACTATGATGAGGCCATACACTATTACATGTCAGTCCTCGGGTTCGAATTGGTTGAGGACACACCGCTCGGCGATGGCAAGCGATGGGTCCTGGTGCGGCCGACGGGTAGCGCGGGGACTTGCCTCTTGTTGGCAAAAGCCATGACGCCCGAGCAACAGCGCCGCATTGGCGACCAGACCGGCGGCCGGGTATTCCTCTTCCTGCATACAGACAACTTTGAGCGCGACTACACCGCCATGCGGTCGCGGGGGGCGCGCTTCTTGGAGGAACCGCGCCGTGAGGCGTATGGGACGGTGGCGGTGTTTGAGGATTTATACGGCAATCGTTGGGATCTATTAGCGCTAAACCAGGAGTCGCGTGACCGATCGGGTGATCCAGACCATTGACCAGGTGACGCCGGAATGGTTAACCACCGTGTTGAGCCATTGCGGGGCGCTGACCAGCGGCCGCGTCACGTCGATTGACCTCGAATCCAGCGAGCGAATCCTGTCGACCAGTACGCGCCTTCGCATAGCGTATTCCGAAGATGCTACCGGCGCTGTGCCGCCGCGCCTGTTTCTGAAGACCGTCAACGCCGATCAGGACGATGATTTCTTCGGCGCGTCTGAGGTCAACTACTACCGGCGCGATTATGAAGGCCTCGCCTGCGCGCCGATTCCACGATGCTACGACGCCGTGTTTTCGGAAGAACGGCGATGCTATCATCTGCTACTCGATGATTTGACCGAATCCCACATCGAGGCCAAGTACAAGCCGCGCACTCTTGCCTACGGGCTGGTTCTGGCCGAGGCGCTGGCCTGCCTTCACGCGCACTGGTGGGGCGCGAAACGACTGGCCGAGTCAGGGGATGCGGTGCCTACTGCGGAACAAATTGAGCGCTTTGTTGATGTTGCTCGACCGGGAGCCGGTCATATCCTTGGATCCTTCACCGCTGAGTTAAAGCCACACTGGCCCGCGGCTATTCACGAGATCCTTGAGCGCCACCCGCCGGCGATGGCGGCGCGGACAAGGGACGGCAACGGGTTCACGCTCATCCATGGCGATCCAAACTGGAACAATATCCTCGTTCCGCGCGATGGAGGGCGGCCGCTCTATATCATTGACCGGCAACCATTCGATTGGAGCCTGACGGTGTGGCTGGGCGTCTACGATCTGGCCTACGCGCTAGTGCTGGATTGGGACGTTGACGAGCGCCGCCAACTTGAGAAACCCATCCTGCGTCACTACCACGACCAATTAGCCGCGCGCGGCGTGGCCGATTACTCCTGGGCGCAACTCATGCGCGATTATCGCCTGTGCGNGGCGATGTGCGTCTACGTGGCGATCGAGTGGTGTCGCGGCGGGATCAACGNGCCGTGGACCCANGTCTGGCTGCCGATGTTGCAGCAAGCTCTGACCGCCTGCGACGACCTGGATTGCCGCGAACTATGGANGTGACATTGATCACCTTAAAGAGGTGCTAATTGTCGTGACCCTCCGGNTTGGAGTATGATATTCTTCCAATGGTTTGACTGTTGATTCAACTGCCTAACCCGCTGCCCGATCGGCCGCGCCTGCCACATTTTCGACTGACGCGCGACCATACCTGCAATTTGACAGCAAGATCCATATGAGGAGATTTAAGCATGAAGGCAAATTCTGTTGATGAATTAATGCGCCACCTGGATGGCGTCGTCACCGTCGACCGCGCGATCGTNACGGTNCGCGACGAGCCGGCNNTGCGCGAGAAGATTGATGGGNTGGTCCAGACGGCCGTATTCGGCGAAGGGCTGGTGCGCGACACGGCCCGCTGGCTTATCTGGGAGATCGCCCAGGGATTGGGCATCTATCCGTCGTCGATCCACCAGCTCTACATGGCCATTGGCCGCGGNGACGTGCCGNCCAACTTCACCGTCCCGGCCATGAATATCCGCGCCATGAACTACAACTCCTCGCGCGCCGTATTCCGCGCCGCCAATAAGCACAACGTCGGCGCGATGTTATTCGAGATCGCCCGCAGCGAGATCGGCTACACCGGCCAGCGGCCGATGGANTACACCGCCAGTATCCTGGCGGCGGCCATCAAGGAAGGGTATCGCGGCCCCGTGTTCATCCAGGGCGACCATTTCCAGATCTCGCTCAGCCGCTACAAGAGCACGCCCGACGCGGAGGTACAGGCGGTAAAGGACCTGATGGATGAGGCTGTTGCCGCCGGTTTCTACAATATCGACATCGACACCTCGACCCTGGTCGATCTCAACTACGCNACNCTGGACGAGCAGCAGAATCTGAACTACANGCTTTGCGCCCGCCTGNCCGAATACGTGCGCGATATCGAGCCGGAAGGAATCACNGTCTCTCTGGGTGGCGAGATTGGCGAAGTNGGGCACAAAAACTCGACCGTCGAAGAGCTTCACGCCTTCATGCANGGCTANCGCCGCGAGCTGGCCGACGGGCTGCCCGGCATATCCAAGATTTCGGTGCAGACCGGCACCAGNCACGGCGGCGTGGTNCTGCCCGACGGCACGCTGGCCCAAGTGAAGGTAGACTTNGACACCCTGCGCGACCTGAGCCGCGCGGCCCGCGAGGATTACGGCCTGGGCGGCGCTGTGCAACACGGCGCCTCGACCCTGCCGCCGAGCGCGTTCAACAAGTTCCCGGAGATCGGCACGGTGGAAATTCACCTGG